>CAZPIJ010000001.1:0-4705 GCA_964586805.1 uncultured Bifidobacterium sp.
CGACCGACCACGCCATCACGAGCAGCCTCTGATGTTGGTTCTACCTCTTCACGAACAGCCATCAGGCGAGGCGCTTCTCGAGGTTCGCGCTCGCTACCGCCACCAAGTAATTCAGTGGGAAGTTGCGAGCGGACTTTTTCTTGAGGCGAGCGATCATCGCCACTAATCCAGCGCGCACCCTCGTCGCGCGCGGCTAAGGTGCGTTTTGCAGTGTCCAGAATCCA
This sequence comes from uncultured Bifidobacterium sp., assembly GCA_964586805.1. Classification (GTDB taxonomy): domain Bacteria; phylum Actinomycetota; class Actinomycetes; order Nanopelagicales; family Nanopelagicaceae; genus IMCC26077. The sequence goes on from CAZPIJ010000001.1 coordinate 225, forward strand.
TTCGCCACTACTTTGCCCTTCGCGTGTGGGGTAATGGACGGAGATAATCCACGAGCCATCCTCTTGTCGATAGCCATTCCATTCAAGTGATGACAGATCTACCCCGCGCGCACCGAGCCGCTCATTAACTACATCCCGCAAGGTGAGGTCATTGCGACCCCGTTTGATTTGCGTGTCCAGGGCGCTAGAGATGATGTGGTTCCGTTCATGAAGTATTGGGCCAGCGAATCTCTCGATCTTCGAGAGCGCTGTTCCGGTGCTCTCTGAAAGTTCTCGAGGAGATTCTCCTGACCGTAACCGTGCTTGTATCTCCTTGATGGTGAGTTCGGTAGCCCCGTTGGGCGCTACCGAGATCAAAGTGGGGTGGGGTGCGCTCTTTCGCTCGGCGCGATATTTGTTCCCTGACGAGTCGGTGAGCAGAATCGACTCGCCATCGTCACTGACAATCCGAAGTTCGCGCTCCATAACAGCGCACTCTAGTAGGGGATTAGGATGATTACATGGAACTGGGCGCAGAACTCGAAGCGGTAGCTATAGATATCGTGCAACGAGCCGGAGCGCTGCTCACTCACCGCCCCGAAAACCTCCAGTTCACCACCAAGAGCAGTTCGGTTGATGTCGTCACCGAGATGGATAAAGCCAGCGAAGAGTTGGTCAAGGAGTACCTGCAGACCCGTCGCCGTGGCGATGGACTCTTGGGTGAAGAGGGAAGTGAAATTCCCAGCAGTAGCGGCATTACCTGGATCGTGGATCCCATCGATGGCACGGTCAATTACCTCTATGGCCTTCCTGGCTGGAATATCTCCATCGCTGCTGTGGGCACGGCGGGCACAATCGCTGGCGCGGTCTATGCCCCACTGCTCAATGGCGGTTTGCTCTGGAGTGCGCATCTCGGTGGGGGTGCGCGACTTCGTCAGGGAGGCAACGAAGCGAAGGCGATCTCTGCGAATGCAGATGTGCCACTGGAGAGAGCGTTACTTGCAACGGGATTCTCTTACTCCACTGCCACGCGCACGAAACAGGGAGCTCGATTTGCTCGCCTGATTCCACAAGTGCGTGACATCCGGCGAATGGGCGCCGCGGCAGTTGATCTCTGTTTGGTGGCATCGGGGATGGTCGATGGCTATTTCGAGGAGGAACTCTCCCCATGGGATCTTGCCGCAGGCGAGTTGATTGCCCGGGAAGCTGGTGCGATTGTGACCAACGCCGCGGGCGGTCCGGCCGGGCCAGAGATGGTGGTTGCGGCCCATCCGACGCTCCATCGCCAGATTGTGACGCTCTTGGCCAGCGTGGCAGAGGGGTAGCGAACTTACCTTCCCGTAACCTACGGTTGCGTAGGTTAGTGATGGGCTCAAGGGGAGGATGCAATGGGTAGCTATCGACCAGAGATTCAATCTCGGTTGATCCGCGACCTGGAACCGGTAGTCGCCCTGGAACTTGAGCGACATCTTGCAACGCAAAAGGATTGGTATCCGCACGAGTATGTGCCCTGGAGTCAGGGGCGTACTTTTGCCGGACCGCTCAACGGTGACGCCTGGGAGGCAAAAGATTCGCGATTGAGTGCGGTGGCACAAGATTCATTAGTCATCAATCTACTCACCGAAGATAACTTGCCCAGTTATCACACCGAAATTGCCATTGCGATGGGTCAAGATGGCGCATGGGGCAACTGGATCAATCGCTGGACAGCCGAAGAGGCCCGACACGGAATCGTGCTCCGCGATTATCTAATGGCAACTCGAGGAGTAAATCCCAACGAACTCGAAGATTTGCGAATGGCGCATATGTCAGTGGGTTATCAGACCCCCTATGACGATGACATGTTGCACACGGTTGCGTATGTGACCTTTCAAGAACTTGCTACTCGGATCTCACATCGCAATACCGGGAAAATTTCTGGCGATCCGATCTGCGAAGGGATGCTGACCAGAGTCGCACTTGATGAGAACTTGCACATGCTCTTCTATCGGAACTTACTCGGTGCAGCGCTCGCGTTAGAGCCCGAGGCCACCCTTGAAGCGATCGCCGATGTACTAGAGAACTTTGCGATGCCTGGGTACGGCATCCCAGGTTTCGGTCGGAAATCCGTACAAATCGCGCTCGCCGGAATCTACGACCTCGACCTACATCTCAATGAAGTGGTCTCCCCGGTCTTGAGAGCCTGGGGGGTCTTCGAGATGACCGGGTTAAGCGGCGAGGGTGAGCGGCAGCGGGAGCGGATCTCGGCGCTCGTGGATCGAACCAGCGCTGATGTTGCCCGATTCACAGAGAAGCGGTCGGCACATTTTGACCGCCTGACGGCTCGAGGGGTCGAGTTCTTGCGACTTTCTTGAGGTTGGCGCTAGACACGCGCCAGCACAGGGAGAAATCTCGGGAACTTTAGGCATAATTCGCCGGCGAGTGGCGTTATCAGAGGCAGAGGGGGCGATGCACGATGGCAACAGATTACGATTCCCCGCGGAAAACCGATGAAGAGCTCCATGAAGAGAGCCTTGAAGAGTTAAAGGCGCGCCAAGCCGACAAGAAATCTGGTCAGGTAGATATCGACGAGGCAGAGGCTGCAGAGAACCTGGAATTGCCCGGCGCCGATCTCTCCGGTGAAGAGTTAACCGTTCGAGTCTTGCCGCGCCAGGTTGATGAGTTCACTTGTTCGAAGTGTTTTCTCGTGCATCACCGTTCCCAATTAGTCAAGGGAGAGGGAGCTACCGCCGTCTGTCGCGAGTGCGCGTAAACTCACTGGTATGACGCGGATTCCCAGTACTACGCCACCTCCTGAAGCGCAGGTGCCGCCGCGACATCCGAAGGCGCCAGAACCTGGAACCAAGATCCCTTCGCATTTTGGCCACTGTTTTGGTTGTGGCGATCTTCATCCCACTGGATTACATCTCGTTGCGCATGCCGGGCAGGGACAGAATCTCACCGCGACCTTTCAAGTCACTCATGATCATCAAGGAGCCCCAGGTTTAGCTCATGGCGGTTTACTCTCGCTTGCTTTTGATGAAGCGTTGGGAAAACTGATGTGGTTGATTCGATCTCCAGCAGTCACGGCGCGATTAGAAACAGATTTTCTTAAGCCTGTTCCGATGGGATCCACTCTCTACATCACCGCCGAGATCACAGGCCAGGTCAATCGCAAGGTCTACACCAAGGCAGAGGGACATCTGGAGAGTTTCGATGGGCCTATTGCCGTGCGCGCTGCAGCGCTCTTTGTTGTGGTGCCCATGACACACTTCCTCGAAAACGCACCAGAGGAGTACATCAAGCATGTTCGTGAGCACCCCGAATTACTTGCGTTCGTTGATCCTGAATTCGAAATAAATCCATGACAGATCTGCTTGTTCAGCAGTTGGATCCCGATCTTCCTCTGCCGCAATTTGCTAAAGCAGGTGATGCTGGCGCCGATCTCTATGCACGAATTGATTTACAGTTAGCTCCAGGTGAAAGAGCGTTGATGCCCACCGGAATCGCCATTGCACTGCCACCAGGTTTTGCCGCTTTTATCCATCCACGGTCAGGACTTGCCATTCGCGATGGACTCTCTATGGTCAACGCACCGGGAACGATTGATGCCTCATATCGAGGAGAGATCCAAGTGATTTTGGTGAATATGGATCCGCAGAAGACGATTGAAATCAAACGAGGCGACCGGGTAGCGCAACTGGTGATTCAACGAGTAGAGAATGTTCGCTTTGTTCCCGTCTCGCATTTACCAGGCACCGATCGTGGTGTGGGTGGCTTTGGTTCGACGGGGAAGCGGTGAATAGATGAGCGATGACCAGAAGAAGAAAGTTCTCGAGGCGTTCGGTGGTAAACGAGGCCTAATAGATTCTGGAGTTCCAGCTTTGGTATTCCTGGTTGTTTTTAACCTTCGAGATTCGCTGCGGGATGCGATCTATGGCGCCTTAGCGCTATCGGTGATCCTCACCATCTGGCGACTCATCCGTCGGGATACTTTGCAGCATGCACTCTCAGGGATCGTAGGTGTTCTTGTATGCGCGTGGTTTGCACGAAATAGCGGCAAGGCTGAGGATTTCTATCTTCCAGGCTTGATTACTAATGTCGTCTATGGGTTGATCTATTTCATCGCTAATCTCGCAGGATTTCCGGTGCTTGGATTGATTCTCGGGCCGATATTGGGTGAGAACCTCGCATGGCGAAAGGACCCTGCCCGTAAGCGCGCCTATACCAATGCAAGTTGGCTATGGGTCGGGCTCTTTATCTCTCGATTAGTTGTGCAATATCCGCTTTATAAGGCCGGCAATGTCGACCTTCTGGGAATTGCGCGCCTTGCGATGGGATACCCACTCTTTCTCGCCGTAGTCTGGGGAAGTTGGTTGATTATTCGCTCCGTGCCGGTGACAAAGGTCGACGAAAAACCTGAGAGTCAACCGTAACTCTGGTTTTCTCTCCTACTTCTCTTTGAGCGCGTACCCTCGTGGACATTGTGGATTAATTCCACTCACCTTTCGAATGCTCTTGCC
>CAZPIJ010000001.1:4805-9239 GCA_964586805.1 uncultured Bifidobacterium sp.
CGTACCCTCGTGGACATTGTGGATTAATTCCACTCACCTTTCGAATGCTCTTGCCCTTAGAACAGGTGATGGTCTTTTTCTTGATAGTTACCTTTCTTTTCATCGTCTGTGCCTTGGTGGCAGCACCTTGAGCTTGCGAAACATTTTGTGACATCACAGGCTTGACTCTGATTTTGGGTGCAGAAAAATGAAATCCTTTAGCTTCGACAATGAGCATTCCGTTAGAGTTGTCCACTACGGTCGTTGCAACCTTTTGTTCGCCACCTTCATCGAAGATTTGCAATTCCACTTTCGGTGATTTGGTCAACAGATTCCCGGGAAACTTGCAATCAAGGAATTTATGGCTAGCGGCAAAACGAAAATATCCGGTATTCATCTCACCAGTGCTCTTCAAGTGCGGTGCTTGAATAGCAAACTCGAGTGATTCCCCAGTCCAGACCGGATCACCCGTGGCGTTGGTGTTATTGGATTGCACGGAATAACCCTGATCTGCACAGATCGGCGGCCAATAACTATCAAACTCATCTTTTCCTGCATGGTGAATGCCGATTTCGATGCGCTCTTCATCAAAATCTGCTTTTGGTTGCGTCTGCATCTTCTTCCGGTATACCTCACCAGAAGTTGCTGGATCACCGCCAGCATCGTAATCACTGAAATTCATCACAAGGCCCTCAATGGTCCATCTATTTCCCCCCGAAATTTTCTCTTGCAGGAAATTGGCATCTTCGGCTTTCACTTGCACATTCATGGGGCGGAGCCAACTGGTTCGCACGATGATTTTGAACTTTTTCGTTCGCCACTCAGGATATGTTGGATAAATCTTGAGACTCGCCCCGGTGTGGCCTGGGTAAATCACATTTTTGGGGGATTCGAGTTTTGCATTGAGGATCATCTCCTGGCCATCAACGAGCCAGACCGACCTACCGTCGTAGGTCAGATTGCCGTCGTATGGATCGAGAAACTTCGTGCCCGCCCGATACTCGCTAAAGGTTCCAGGTCGATACTCACCCGAGGGAAGAGTGAGACCTACCGATTCGATGCAGTCCAAATCGACTGCACTCGTGCAAGTGGCAACATTATATTTTGCGGGGATATTCAAATCACCCACACCAAACAAATCTGATTGCTCGTCCGCAAAAACGGGGAGTGCAGATATCACCAGTGCGAGCATCACCATCGGTGTGACGAGTATTTTTCGGAGGGCGAACATACATCTAGGGTAAGCGCAAAGTTCGCCCAGGTAAATGGTTCAGAGTCTGTGATTTAGTATTTCGTTAAACCCGTGGCGCAAAGCAGGACTGCAAGTTCCGTTCCGCACCCGCTGCAGCAACAAAGAGCAATTCATCGCCTGGAGCAAATGAATCGGTGGGTTGCGGGGCTATGACTCTGCCATCACGCAAGATCGCTGCTAATGCGCATTCATCGGGAAGCTCTACTTCGTTGACTTGCTTGCCGATACATGGACTGCCCTCGGGCAGGGTGATCTCGACCAAACTTGCATCGCCTTCGCTGAGCGAGAAGAGCTTCACAAGATCTCCAACAGAGACCGCCTCTTCTACCAATGCTGAGAGCATGCGCGGAGTCGAGACCGAGACATCAACGCCCCACGAACCATCGAAGAGCCACTCGTTCTTTGGGTGGTTTACTCGTGCCACCACTCGGGGCACGCCATATTCGGTTTTGGCAAGAAAAGATGTGACTAAGTTGACTTTGTCGTCACCTGTTGCGGCCACTAAGACATTACACATTTCCAGTTTGGCGTTATCGAGAGAGACGATCTCGCATGCATCAGCAAGTAGCCAGTCTGCATCGGGGACCGATTCCATCTTCATGGCTTTCGGATCCTTGTCGATGAGGAGAACCTCATGACCGTTACTCAATAGTTCACGAGCAATCGATCGTCCGACATTCCCGGCCCCCGCGATTGCTACTCGCATTAGTGACCTGCCGGCGGCGCTGAGAGCGTCTTCTCGATCTCTGCAAGTTCTCTCTCATTCATCATCAAATGCACAAGGTCGCCCTCTTGGATAACGGTATGTTCATTGATCAACATGCCTTTGCCGAGCCTGGTGATCAGAGCGATTCGCGCCCCCGTGGTGCTTTCGACTAGCGCTGCTGGATGGCCAAACCATCCTTCATGAAGGTGAACTTCAGCAAGACGAATTGTGCCGCTGGCATCCTGCCACTCAGAGAGCGAACCTTGAGGAATCAATCTCCGTAGAATCTGATCTGCAGTCCAGACGACTGTGGCAACGGTGGGAATACCAAGTCGTTGATAAATCTCTGCGCGACCTGGGTCGTAGATTCGTGCCACGACATTTGCTACACCGAAATTCTCTCGCGCAACTCGCGCAGCCAAGATATTGGAGTTATCACCGTTGCTAACAGCAGCGAAAGCATCGGCTCGCTCGATTCCTGCCTGCTTAAGAATGTCGCGATCGAAGCCAACTCCCGTGAGTGTGATTCCTTGGAAGTTTGGCCCGAGTCGCCTGAAAGCCTCGCGATTTTGGTCGATGATTGCCACGGTATGACCTGCCTCTTCCAGGCGTTGGGCAATCAGAGTTCCCACTCGACCGCACCCCATCACGACCACATGCATATGAGCAATTTACACCCGTATTTCATGCTCGGTACGCACTACTCTGCCCTCGTGGCGAAAGTGGCGAAATCCTCGAGAGAATTTCACCCCGGTGAGCGGGTGGAGCTCGAAATCACTGGCATCGCCCATGGCGGCGAAACTGTTGCGCGAAGTGATGGCTGGGTCTTTTTTGTGCGCTATGCCATCCCGGGTGAACGGGTAATCGCGGAGATCACTCAGACGGGCAAGAGCTTCCACCGCGCCGATGCCGTGGAAATCATTACCGCATCTGCGGATCGGGTCACACCTGAATGTCGTTATTTTCACCCAGGAGGATGCGGCGGATGCGATTTTCACCATATCTCGGCGCTCCGGCAACGCGAGTTGAAGTCTCAGGTGATCACTGAACAATTCGCCCGGGTGGCAAAGATGGATATCTCCATTCCTGTGGCGGAGGTGCCTCTAGTAGATCGCGATTCAACGGGATATCGAACTCGAATGACTTTGAGTATCGATAATCAAGCTCGCGCAGGTTTCTACAAGGTGCGCTCGCATGAAGTCCAGCCAATTGAAGAGTGTGTCGTCGCCGCCGACCATTTAGAGATCGCACAGGTTTTAGCAAAACGATATCCCAATCAGAGCACCATTCAGATCCCGAGTGAGTCACGCATTGAACAGATTACAGTCCGTGGAAAGCAATACACATTTCGTGTGAGTAGTGAGAGTTTCTGGCAAGGCCATCTCCGTGCTGCCGAAGTGTTGGGCGAAAGAGCGCTAGCCGCGTTGGCGCCAGAGCCAGGTGAACGAGCTCTCGATTTATATGGCGGCGTCGGACTCTTTGGAAAGTTACTTGCCGATAGTGGCTGCGAGGTTGAGATCATCGAATCAAGCGCCTCCGCAAGTGATGACTGCCGCTTCAATCTGCAGGAATTCTCCTCTGCTCGGGTACATGAAGGAGCAGTAGAGAGGAAGATTCGTGAAATCCGGAGCGCTCACTTGGTGCTGCTCGATCCACCCCGCAGCGGAGCTGAGCACGAAGTGCTCCGCGCAATAGTTGCGCTGGCACCTAGACGCATTTGTTACATCTCTTGCGACCCCGCCTCACTGGCCCGTGATTCCGCTCGCCTGGCGGAGCTGGGCTACCGCATCGCCGAAGCAAGCGCGTACGACCTCTTTCCGCAGACCGCCCATATTGAGTGCGTTTTTACTTTCGAACCGGTAATATCTTGATATCAAGATAAATTTGGGGGTCCCGGGATGAGCAAGGATTCATTTAAGGCGCGGCGAAGTTTCTCTAGTAGCGGGAGAGAACTCGAGATCTTCGACATCACTGCTCTAGATGGCGCCGCCTCGCTCCCTTTTAGCCTGAAAATCCTCCTGGAAAATCTACTTCGCCACGAAGATGGCGCAAATATCACTGCCTCCCAAATTAGCGCGCTGGCTAAGTGGGATCCTGCAGTGGAGCCCGATACCGAAATTCAATTCACTCCAGCACGGGTAATCATGCAGGACTTCACGGGAGTGCCGTGCGTGGTCGACCTTGCCACGATGCGCGAGGCAGTTGTCGAACTTGGTGGCGATCCAGCCAAAGTCAATCCACTGGCACCAGCCGAACTTGTTATTGATCACTCGGTTATCGCCGATGTATTCGGACGACCTGATGCCTTCGAAAAGAACACTGATATCGAGTATCAGCGAAATCACGAGCGCTATCGATTCCTCCGTTGGGGGCAGAGCGCGTTTGACGAGTTCAAAGTTGTCCCGCCGGGAACGGGAATCGTCCACCAAGTGAATATCGAGCATCTCGCACGCGTCATCATGCTCCGAGAAGTGCGCGGTCTCTTGCGGGCCTATCC
>CAZPIJ010000001.1:9339-18796 GCA_964586805.1 uncultured Bifidobacterium sp.
ATCTCGCACGCGTCATCATGCTCCGAGAAGTGCGCGGTCTCTTGCGGGCCTATCCTGACACTGTTGTCGGCACCGATTCTCATACCACAATGGTCAATGGATTGGGCGTGCTCGGATGGGGCGTTGGCGGCATCGAGGCCGAGGCAGCTCTTCTCGGACAACCGGTCTCAATGTTGATTCCCCGCGTCCTTGGCTTCAAGTTGATTGGCGAATTACCGGTGGGCACAACGGCGACAGATCTTGCGCTGACAATCACAGAACAACTTCGTAAGCATGGAGTTGTTGGCAAATTCGTTGAATTTTATGGTCCAGGAGTTGCTGCGGTGCCGATGGCAAACCGCGCCACCATCGGAAACATGAGTCCGGAGTACGGTTCCACCTGTGCAATATTCCCTATCGATGAAGAGACGATTAACTACCTCCGTTTAACTGGTCGAAGCGAAGAGCAGTTGCATTTGGTCGCCGATTACGCGAAAGCCCAAGGTTTGTGGCATGACCCATCAGCGACTCCGAGATACTCCGAGCATCTTGAGTTAGACCTGGCAACAATTACGCCGTCGATTGCTGGACCTAAACGACCACAAGATCGAATCGCCCTTAATCAGGCGAAGAGAAAGTTTGTAGAAGTCCTTCCCTCCTACATTCGCGAGAAGAGCGCTACCGAACCAGTGCCGGTATCGATGGGGGAGAAGAAATTTACGCTCACCAACGGTGATGTTGTCATCGCATCCATCACCTCATGCACCAATACCTCGAATCCATCGGTCATGGTGGGTGCTGCACTCCTTGCAAAGAAGGCGGTCGAACGCGGACTTAAGGCCAAGCCGTGGGTTAAGACCACCCTTGCGCCAGGCTCGAAGGTGGTTACCGATTATTACGATCGCGCAGATCTCACTCGCTATATGGAAGCGCTGGGTTTCAACCTCGTGGGATATGGCTGCGTCACCTGCATCGGCAACTCTGGGCCACTTCCTGCCGAGATCTCTGCGGCAATCAACGAGAAAGATCTCGCCGCTGCTGCAGTGCTCTCCGGAAACCGGAATTTCGAAGGGCGAATTTCACCCGATGTTCGGATGAATTACCTTGCATCGCCACCACTGGTGGTTGCCTACGCGATCGCTGGAACCATGAATCATGATTTTGAAAAGGATCCACTCGGAGTGGATCAGAGTGGGGCGCCAGTTTTCTTGAAAGATATTTGGCCGAGTGCAGAAGAGATTGAGCAAGTTGTTGCTCATTCGATTACCTCAGAGATGTTCCGCAAGGACTACGCATCAGTTTTCGAGGGTGATCATCGATGGAAGGCTCTTGATACTCCTATTGGTGAAACTTTCGAGTGGGATCCGAAATCGACCTATGTTCGAAAGCCTCCGTATTTCGAGGGGATGCCTCGAAATCCGGTCCCGGTCACCGATATCTCGGGAGCTCGCGTGCTGGCGATGTTAGGTGATTCGGTGACCACCGATCACATCTCGCCAGCTGGAAGCATTAAAGCCGATTCGCCTGCAGGCAAGTATCTGCAGAGCCATGGCGTCGAACGAGCAGATTTCAATTCATATGGTTCTCGTCGAGGAAACCATGAAGTGATGATTCGTGGAACATTTGCCAACATTCGACTAAAGAATCTGCTACTTGATGGTGTCGAGGGCGGATACACCAAGAACTTCCTCGATAACGGTGTGCAGAGCACAATCTACGATGCCTCGGTTGGATATCAGAGCGCAGGCATTCCATTAGTCATCCTTGCCGGCAAAGAATATGGATCGGGTTCATCGCGTGACTGGGCTGCCAAGGGCACTGCCCTCTTGGGTGTGAAGGCGGTCATCGCAGAGTCTTATGAGCGAATCCATCGCTCCAACTTGATTGGCATGGGGGTGTTGCCTCTCCAATACCTTGATGGACAGTCTGCACAATCGCTTGGCCTCAAGGGAGATGAAGTGTTCACCATCACAGGAATCACGGAGCTGAATAAGGCGAGCAACGGGGTGATTCCATCGACGGTAGCAGTCGATGCCAGTGGAAAGAAGTTCGCCGCAAAGGTGCGAATTGACACACCCGGTGAAGCCGATTACTACCGGCACGGCGGCATCATGCAGTATGTACTTCGCTCGCTTATCTCGAGCGCTTCTTAGTTAGGCAGTTAGACTAGGGGAGTGCTCCCGCCGCTATTAAGTACCCTGCGCTCTCCAGAGGATCTCAAGAAGATCGCTCCAGAGCAGTTAGCTGAGCTGGCTACACAAATTCGAGAATTCCTTATCCGCTCAGTAGCGAAGAGTGGTGGCCATCTTGGCCCGAACCTTGGCGTTGTCGAATTAACAATCGCTCTCCATCGAGTCTTCGATTCTCCGCGGGATGTGTTGCTCTTTGACACTGGCCATCAGAGTTATGTGCATAAGTTGCTCACAGGGCGGATCGAAGGATTTGAGAAGTTACGACAACGAGGCGGCACTGCTGGATATCCCAATCGTCGAGAGAGCGAACACGATGTCATCGAGAATTCGCACGCCTCAACAGCTCTCTCATGGGGCGATGGCATCTCGCGCGCTTTTGCACTTCAAGGGGTCAAAGAGCGGAGCGTTGTCGTAGTCGTAGGTGATGGCGCGCTCACGGGAGGTATGGCGTGGGAGGCTCTCAATAACATCGCCGCGACGAAGGATCGCTCGCTGGTGATCTTGGTTAATGACAACGAACGCTCTTACAGTCCCACTATTGGGGGGATCTCCACCTACCTGACCACCTTGCGAGCTACTCGAGGATACGAACGCTTTCTCGAATGGGGAAAGAATGTGCTCGAGAAGACTCCTGTAGTCGGTCAACCGATATTCGAAACCCTGCACGGAATGAAAAAGGGGATAAAGGACATCATCGCTCCGCAAGGCATGTTCGAAGACTTAGGACTGAAATACCTTGGACCTGTCGATGGTCATGACATCGATGCCATGGAGAACATCCTCAGAGCAGCGCGAGATTTTGGTGGTCCGGTGATTGTTCATGCAATCACTGAGAAGGGGCGTGGATTTGCGCCTGCGATAAACGACCAAGCGGAGAAATTCCACGCAGTAGGTCCCGTCGATCCAGAGACTGGCGAATCCTTGGCAAGCGCGGGAAAGACCTGGACTTCAATCTTCTCCGATCAATTATTGGCAATCGGGCGAGAACGACCAGAGTTGGTTGCAATCACCGCTGCAATGCTTGGCCCCACTGGTCTTGATAAATTTGCCGAAGAATTCCCTGATCGAACATTCGATGTCGGAATTGCTGAGCAACATGCGGTTGCGAGTGCGGCCGGACTTGCTTTTGGTGGTATGCATCCAGTTGTTGCGCTCTACTCGACCTTCCTCAATCGCGCCTTCGATCAGCTACTGCTCGATGTATCGCTACACAGCGCCGGTGTTACCTTCGTTCTCGATCGCTCCGGAATAACTGGTGATGATGGTCCATCACACCACGGTATGTGGGATCTTGCGCTCACTGGAATCGTGCCCAACTTGAAGGTTGCAGCACCGCGCGATGGCGCACGACTTCAAGAATTGTTACGAGAGGCAACGAGTATCCAGGACCAACCCACTGCGCTCCGATTCCCTAAGGGAAGCGTGGTTGCAGATATCCCTGCATTCGAAAGGCGCGATGGCATCGATGTCCTCTATCGCGGCGAGAGCGCTGATGTATTGGTCGTAAGCATCGGAGCGATGGCAGCTATCGCAGTCGAAGCAGCTGCGCAGGCCTATCGCGAAGGAGTGGGAGTCACTGTCATCGATCCGCGCTGGGTCAAACCACTGGCACCGGCAATTATCACCATGGCACAGCGGTATTCACATGTAGTGGTCATCGAAGATGGCATTCGACATGGTGGCATTGGCAGCACATTGGCTGAGCAGATGCGTGATGCTGGCATCGAGATTCCTGTGCACTCGATTGGAATCCCGCTTGCATTCATCGAACATTCAAAGCGCGCAGAAATATTGCATGATCTTGGCATCACAGGACAACAGATTGCCCGAAGTTTGGTAGAGCTTCGGGCAACGGGTGAGTTGCCGCTTATGGCAGGGATGCAACACCCTTCGGATGAAATCGTTGACCGGTAGCAGCTTCGCTTATTCCGCTCCGATCGAGATACGGCAAAATTCCTCCGAGGTGGAGCGGCCAACCAGTTCCCAGCAACATACAGAGATCAATTTCGGCTGGAGTGGCAACGACGCCCTCATCGAGCATCATTCGCGCCTCTCGAGCAAGTGCGGTTAATGCTCGAACACGAACCTCTTCTGCCGTCGAAGGCTTATCACCTTTTTCAATACAGGCAGCTGCCTCTGGATTGATAACTAAATTCCCGTGCTCATCTTTGTTGTAGAAGGTGCGCACGCCATTCTTGACTAGGCGCTCGATGGTGGGGCTCACCTTGTAACGATCGCCCAAAGTGGCGTTCAGAGTTTGCGCAACATGCAAGGCCACTCCTGGCCCGACCAAACCAAGCAATTCGAAGGAGCTCATAGGTAAACCAAGTGGAGTCATGGCGCTATCTGCCTCATGTGCAGATGTGCCTTCGTCAAGTGCGTCGGTAATCTCTCCCATGAATCGCATTAAAAGTCGATTTACGACAAATGCTGGCGCATCCTTAACGATGACCATGGTCTTCTTCAATTCCTTGCCGATTACTACAGCGGTTGCTGTGGTTGCATCATCGGTATCTGGCGTTCGTGCAATCTCAAGTAGTGGCATAACCGCTACTGGGTTGAAGAAGTGGAAACCAATCACGCGCTCAGGATTCTTCAAATGATCTGACATCTTGGAGACAGAGAGTGAGGATGTATTCGTTGCCAGAATGCACTCTGGTGAGATGATGCCCTCGAGTTCTGCAAAGAGCTTCCGTTTGATCTCCATCTCCTCGAAGACTGCTTCGATGATGAAATCACAGGATGCAAAATCCTTGTTACTCGTACTTCCGGTGAGAATCTGCTTCAGCCAGCCTGCCTCTTCAGGGCGCATTCGCTTCTTTGAAACCAGAGTGTCGAGCTCGTTATGTATCCACGCTAAACCTTTGTCAACGCGGGCCTGATCGAGGTCGGTGATGTGGACCGGAACTTTGAGATTACGCAGGATGAGCAGCGCAAGTTGTGAAGCCATGAGTCCAGCACCCACCACGCCAACTCGGGTTACCTTTCGAGCCAGCGCTGGTTTTGGTGCGCCTTCGACCTTTTTCTTGCTTTTCTGAATGAGATTAAAGGCATAGATGGATGCTCGAAACGGATCGCCCATGACTAGTTCGTTCAAAGCATCATCCTCGGCAGCAAATCCCAAGTCGCGAGTGGCATTTCGTGCATCAGCCAAAAGGGCCAGGGCAAGTCGAGGTGCATCTACCGGCGCATCGCCATATTTTTTCTTCTTCGCAGCAGCGCCGATCTCTGCAGCCGCTTGCCACGCAGCGGAATCATCTAAGTGATTGACGCGTTCGATCTTCTTCGCACCCGAGAGTATCTGGGCTGCAAAGGAGAGGGAGTTTTCTAAGAAATCAGCGGGCAGATAGACCGCATCCACCACACCTAGTTCAAGTGCCTCGTGAGCTTTGAGCATCGTGTTGTTATTGAGTGCATTGACCATGATGACCTTTGCTGCCTTCTCGGGTCCAATCAACTGCGGTAGCAAAGTGGCTCCACCCCAGCCCGGGACTAGACCAAGGAAAACTTCAGGAAGGGCGACGAAAGCGGTGCTGGCCAGGGTGCGGTAGTTGCAATGCAGCCCTATCTCTAATCCGCCACCAAGGGCTAGCCCGTTGATGAATGCAAAGGTCGGTCTGCCGCTTTCACCTAAACGGCGAAAGACATCATGTCCCAACTTGCCGAATGCTTTCGCTTGCGAGCTATCGGTGACGCTGGTGACTCCACTTAGATCTGCGCCAGCGGCGAAAATGAACGGCTTTCCGGTGATGCCGATTGCATCCGCTCCGGTTGCCAAGGCGGCGTCAATTGCTCGATTCAATTCGTGCAAGCCCTCGGGGCCAATTGTGTTTGGCCTGTTGTAATCCAAACCATTATCAAGGGTGATCAATGCTAACTTGCCGGAAAATCCAAAGGGGAGAAGGTCGACTTCACGAACGAAAGCTTTAGTTACGACCTCTTCGGGCGCTGCGCTGCTCATACTCAATTACCGCCTTTTCCTGTGAAGTGCGGGTTCTCCCAAATGATGGTGCCACCCATTCCTAAGCCGATGCACATAGTCGTGATGCCGTATTGCACATCTGGGCGCTCCTCAAAACCACGAGCAAGATTGAGAATTAATCGAATACCCGATGAGGCTAGGGGATGGCCGACTGCGATTGCGCCGCCATAGATATTGACCCGTGGATCATCGTCGGCGATTCCAAAGTGATCCAAGAATGAGAGCACCTGAATGGAGAAGGCCTCATTGACTTCGAAGAGCCCAATCTGATCGATAGATAATCCAGCCTTTTCAAGGGCTTTGATGGTCGAGGGGACCGGGCCGTATCCCATGATCTCGGGTGCAACGCCGGCGAAAGCAAACGCCACCATCTTCGCTTTGGGCGTTAAGCCTCGTTTGGTTGCTTCACTGGCACTCATTAACAAGGCTGCAGTGGCGCCATCATTCAAGCCAGCAGCATTTCCTGGAGTCACTCGACCTGCTGGACGAAATGGAGTTTTGAGCGCAGCTAAGCCTTCCATTGTTGTCGTCGGCCGAGGTGGCTCATCGACCGTGGCAACGCCCCAGCCTAATTCTGGTGAACGCACAGCAACTGGAATGAGATCGCGTTGAATTTTTCCAGACTTGTATGCAGCAGCAGTTTTCATCTGTGAGTTGTAGGCATATCGGTCGGCGCGCTCTTTCGTCAGATGGGGAAACTTGTCGTGGAGTCGTTCTGCAGTTGCGCCCATCGAGAGTGCATCCTGGTCGACCATTTTTTCGGCGAGATAACGGGGGTTGGGATCCATCAGATCACCCATTGGATGATTTCCCATATGCTCGACGCCACCGGCGAGTGCGATGTCGTAGGCGCCCATAGCAATGCTGCCAGCAAGTGTTGTTACTGAGGTCAGCGCACCTGCGCACCAACGATCGACCGAATATCCAGGTACAGATTGTGGGATGCCAGCAAGCAGCGATGCGCTTCGTCCGATATTCATTCCTTGATCACCATTTTGTGCTGCGGCAGCAATGGCAACATCATCAATATCTTCAGGAGCAACTGCAGGGTTCCGTTCAAGTAAACCTCGAATGCAGCGCACCATGATGTCATCGGCTCTTGTACCGGCATAAAGGCTTCCTGCTTTGCCAAATGGCGTGCGCACTGCATCGATGAGAACTACTGCTTGACTCTTCACTGGCCACCTCGATCCCTACGCGCAAGTGCGCGCTGGGGCTAGGTTACTGGAGGGTAACTTACTTGGCGACCGCCGCAGCAGCCTTCGGGGCGCTCTTGTTTCCCTTACGCAGGTATACCGGCAATACGATGACAAGGAATGCTGCCCAAGCCAAGAATTCGACCCAACTGAATGCGGTGCGGAAACCTAATGTGCCTTGGAGCAAGGTCGCTGCAATGGAGTCTGGAGCCATCCAACTGGAGATGTTCCATGCGTATGAGCCGTCACCTGGGAACCAACCGAGCTCCTGGAATTCGTGAACACCATACGAGAGCACTCCGGCGGCGATGACTACAAGCGCGACGCCCGTGATGGTGAAGAACTTGCTGAGATTGATCGTGATTGCGCGGCGATAGATCAGCCAGCCCAATGTAATTGCCGCGATCAGACCAAGAGTTAAACCCAGGGCTGGTGCGCTATTTGTTGTGGCAGTTCGAAAATTAGCGTATGCGAAAACAGCAGTTTCCAATCCTTCGCGAACCACAGCGAAGAAGGCGGCAAGTGCGAGGGTGACAGGTCCGGTAGTCAACGCAGTGGAGACCTTTCCATGGAGCTCTTCACGCAAGCCGCGCGCTGCCCCCTTCATCCAGAAGACCATCCAAGTAACCAGTGCCACCGCAACAAGAGAGGTGGTGCCAGCAAAGACTTGTTCGCCGCGCTCGGAGAGCTCAGTGGAGGTGAAGGCAAGGAAGCCTCCGGTGGCAAAACTGATGAGAAGTGCGGCCGAAACTCCCATCCAGACAGCGGCAAGGTGTGCGCGGTTACCCACCTTTACGATGTAGGCGATCAATATGCCCACGATGAGTGCTGCTTCTAGCCCTTCGCGGAGACCAACAAGAAAATTACTGAGCATGGACTGAGCCTACGGTGGGGGCGCTATTTACGCAACCAATCTGTTGCGTAAATCATGAGAGATCGCTCACCCCGGATTCTGCCCCCTCGTCTTGGGGGAGAGGCTCGTCTGGTGGCGGGATTAGGGGTTCGCGCTCATTTTCGATGCTCAAGAGCAGTGCGCTGGTGAGGGCTACCTGCCAGGGGCGAGCACCAGCAGCGCGAAGAAATTGCGCTACCTCCACTTCGCTCCGGCCACCCGATGGCGGATCCTCCCAACAGAATCTGCGGACGAGTTCAGGTGCAAGCAAGTTCTCCGCGGGGAGTGTGTGCGTAGTCGCCGCTTCGGCAAGTCGGGCGCGGGCGTGAGTCAATCGCGCGTAAGCAACAGGCGCGCGGTCCTTCCAGATCCGAAGGTGTGTAGGTGGCCCGGGAAGTGCTGGAGCTTTACTTACGGTCGGATTTGCTCGTGCGCGCTCGAGCGCCGACCACCATCGCGCAGATTCCTTCTTCCATGCAGGCAACGAGGCGAGCTGGCTCAATGAATGCGGAGCTTTAATCGCCAAGTTCACCAGAGCTCGATCGTTGACTAATCGACCAGGAGCAACATCTCGTTCGCGGGCTAATTCATCGCGCGCACTCCATAACTCTCGAATGATTGCCAATTGCTCGGGACGCTTAATCTGGTGGATGCCAGAGGTTCGGCGCCAGGGATCCTTCCGTGGCACGGGCGGCGGCGCATCCAGGAGCGCTTGAGATTCTTGAATCGCCCACTCCAATTTCGAACGCTCTTTGAGCGCTCGCACTACCTCATCTTTGAGATCGATGAGTACATCGACATCGAGTGCGGCATAAATCAACCAATCATGGTGCAATGGTCGGATTGACCAATCAACAGCTGAATGCTCTTTTGCCAAGCGCAGATTAAGTAGCCCTTCGGTCAGCGCACCTAAACCCACTCTTGGAAAGCCAGCAATACGCGCAGCCACCTCAGTATCAAAGATTTGCCGTGGTTCAAGACCAACCTCGCGTAGACAAGGAAGGTCTTGCGAACTGGCATGGATGATTACTTCGGCGGATTGAACCACCGCATTAAGTTGGGCAAATGCTTGTTGCGTTCGCGCAATGTCGCCCTGGAAAAATGGAATGGGATCAATCAGATGAAGGCCACCTTTTCGCCGATGTATTTGAATCAGGTAAGCGCGTTGCGAGTAGCGGTAACCCGATGCGCGTTCCGCGTCGAGAGCAATATCGCC
>CAZPIJ010000001.1:18896-32622 GCA_964586805.1 uncultured Bifidobacterium sp.
CTAACCATGGTGGCAACTCCATCGTTCGGTGGCACTGGTTGCAATCCCGCACAATGGGCAAGGAGCTCACTCCAACATTGCAGATGATCGAGGACTTCGGAGATTGTTCGCGCCTGAGGTGTCCATGAAGCGCGTATCTCTAATTCTGTCTGCGATGGTCTATCCGAGAGTTCGCCGAAGGATGAGCTCAAAGCCAGAGTCACTGTGCCGCTCAACGCAGTTGCCGAGAGATCTGCTATCGATTCTTCAAACCAGGACCAGCCCACCTGTGGGAGCAGCGGATCTGAACCCATCTCTTGCTCGATATCTGCTTTGATGAAGGTGACTGCTCGCAAATCGCCACCCCACGCTTCTTGACCACCTGGTTCATGAAGCAAAACAAAGCGGCCGTTAGCGACTTCGAGTTCGCCATCAAAACATTCTGCAGTGAGGGCGAAGGCATACTTCGCCAATTTCGCAGGCGCAGGCATTTGTGAGCATTCGATCTCAGGGCGAGGTGTAAAGGCGCTTAATGCGTGTAAAAGCGCTGGAGGATCGTCAGCGAAGCCGCCGCTATCTGTAGCACTCATATATATAAGGGTAGGCAGGCAGGTGGATCTCAGCGGGAGGCGCGCTCGTAGCGCTCGAAGCTGGTATCTCCGTAAGACTCCTTACTTACCAGTCGCATCCGTTTAAGTAAGAGCTCTTCGTCAAGAAAATGATCATCACCCTCGAAGGCAACACGGCTCACATAGAAGATGTCGATGAGATTTGCAGCCAACAAGAGGTGAATCAAGGTGATTCCCCCTTCGCAAAGAATCTTTCCCGGATATTCAGCACGCATCTTTGCTATGAAATCATCAAATGCTCGTTCGAGAGAGCCTGCTCCGATTGCTCTCTGCGAGAAAATCACCAACGGATGCGGACTTCGATCGTATGGCTCGACGAGCGTGGTGCGATGTCCAACGAGAATTGCCTGAATCTCTGGGTTCTTGCGACGGAGCAAAAACCGCTCCCGATCTATGGCAGTTTGTAGCGGAGCGCTCGATCCCGCACTGCTGGTGGCACCATTGGCGCCCACCACCATGCTGGCGATGATCATCTCTTGGCTGGGGGCGCTCACCCGGAACAGAGTAGGCCAGCCAGAGCTGGCCCTGGAGCAGGGAAGCCAGTGGAGAAGTTGAGGGGGTTGAGGGCTCTGGTTAGCCTTATCGCCATGGCCGCCCCCGCCTTTCGCTCTGCTCTTCTGCCGCGGTTAAGCCTGGCTATAGCCGGCGCGGTGCTCGGATCGATCCTGTTGCCACTGCCAAGCCAAGGCGCTCCTCGGCCGAGCGCTCGTTTGATGGAGATTCAGGGGCGGATTATCGACCTGCAAAACCAAGCTGCATCAGCGGCCGAGGGGGCGCAAGAGGCAAAAGTGCGCTTAGCCCAACTCAATCAGACGCTCGCTGGCGTCCAAGAGAAGGCGAGTAAGCAACGGCTTGAGCTCGAGGAGATTAGAGCATCACTGGGTGCAATCGCTGCGGAGCAATACAAGAGTTCCGGGCTTGGCCAATCACTTCAATTGCTCTTCTCTTCGAACCCGCAGGCCTACCTTGCATCCGCAGGTGATTTGGATTCATTGGTGCGCAGGCGCTCAGTTGAGTTGCGGCGATATGAATCGGCCACTCAGAAATTGCGGGCAACCACCTTGTTGGTCAGCGATAAAGCGAAACTTGTTCGAGCAACCCAGAAAAAATTGGAAGCACAGGCTCGGATTGCTAATGCTAAATTGGTCGAGGCCGAAAAGATTCTCAAGTCGCTAAAGGCGTCAGAGCGTAAGGCGCTACTTGCAGCAAAGCGGCGCGCTGAGGCTGATGACCTTGCAGCATCCCGTGCCGTTGCAAAGAATTTCAAAGGAGCATCTGGGCGAGCTGGTGTTGCGCTGAAGTATGCGATGGCACAAATTGGCGATCGATATGTATTTGGTGCCGCAGGTATGCAAACTTGGGATTGTTCGGGGTTGACTATGCGTGCATTCGCTGCTGCAGGAGTCTCTTTGCCGCACTCATCGAGGGCTCAATTTAGATACGGCAAGAAGATCCCCCGTTCTCAATTGCGGCCTGGAGATCTGGTCTTCTTCAAGCAGCCCATCAGCCATGTGGGTATCTATGTTGGTAATGGAAAAATGGTCCATGCACCGCGCCCCGGATATCGAGTGAAAATCGCACCGATCAATCAAATGCGCTATGTCGGGGCTGTCCGTCTCTAGCGTGAGTGGTGCACCGAAAGTTCTTTTTGTCACCAACGACTTTCCGCCACAAGAAGGTGGCATCCAATCTTTCGTTGAGGGATTGATTAAATCGTTACCTAAAGAATCTGTCGTAGTACATGCATCGAGTTTTCCCGATCAAGGGCGATCAGATGCCTATGATCAGCGACTCTTTGAAGAGTTCGGCGTCGTGGTCGTTCGGGACCGACAGAGAATTCTCCTGCCAACTCTCGGATTACTCGCACGAGTACGCGGCACCATGCATGCGCATCAGATAACCAGAGTGGTCTTTGCCTCGAGCGTCCCGCTTGGGGTGCTTGCTCGTGCTCTTCGTCGAAGTGGGGCAAAGAAAATTATCGCCATCACCCATGGACATGAAGTGTGGTGGTCTCGAGTGCCGATCTTTGCGCGCGCCCTTCGATTCGTTGCGCGCCATTGTGATCACATTACCTATCTTGGAGAGTTCACGAAGAAAGCTATCAGCTCAGCATTAAGAGAGGAGGATCGAGGCAAGTTGGTGCAATTGCCGCCAGGGGTAGATACCAAATTTTTCACACCGGGGCCTAAATCTCCCGAATTGCTTGGCGAATATGGAGTGCAGGAGAAGTCAATACTGTTATGTGTCGGCCGTTTGGTTCAACGAAAAGGTCAAGATGTTCTCATTGATGCGTTACCGGAGATAATTTCCAAACACCCCAATGCGCATCTTCTGATCGTGGGTTCGGGAAAGTACGGCGCTACTTTGAAGAAGAAGGTCATTCAGGCCGAACTCGGTGAATCTGTTACCTTCGCAGGGCGAATAGCTCTCGATCGGTTACCAGAATTCTTTCGCATCGCCGACATATTCATCTCGCCCACCAGAGATCGCTTTGCAGGTCTTGAAGTTGAAGGTCTGGGAATCGTATTTCTCGAGGCAAGCGCAGCAGCTTTGCCAGTGATTGCTGGCAATTCCGGCGGATCACCCGATGCAGTGTTAGAGAATCGCACTGGACTGGTTGTTGATGGACGAAATGCAAAATCTGTTGCCGGTGCGGTCATCACTTTGTTGGACGATACTCACCTCCGCACTGAAATGGGAATTCAAGGGCGAGCCTGGATGGAGGCGTCGTGGAGTTGGGAAGTTATCGGAGCAAGATTTCGATCATTGCTCGAGTTGAACGAGGCCGAGCGATAACGCTTTTGTAATTGCACTTGTGCGATTCTCGCACTCGAGTTTTCTGTAAATTGAGGATAGATGAGTCTTCACAGTGGGCAAACTGATGAAAAGTCTGGCGCCGATGACAGCGAGCTCTGCGCCCGACATCAATTGTTCAAGCACTGCTAATTCGCGGGGAGTCAATCGAGGCTTCTCCCGTTCCCTTCGGAGCGCCTCACCAAGTCCTTCTGCCGTAAAGCTCTTGGGTGCCTTTAGGGCCATTTCGATTGCGCTTATCAGATGCGAGATGGGGGCAGATTTATGTATCAATGCATTTGCCCCGGAATCTGCCGCAGCAACCAAGAAGTTCGGGTTGTTCTCGACAGTGAGAATCACAATGGCAAGTGATGGTTTGAGTGCTCGCGCCCACTTAATAAGTTCAAAACTAATTCCATCGGGAAGATGTAAATCGGTGATGACAATGTCAGGATTAACTTTTGCTAACTGACCACGACCTTCTGCGCAACTAGCTGCTTCGTGCAGATCGTGAAAGCCATGGCTTTCGAGCGCCTTGATCAGGCCGGCTCTGACGATGGGATGATCCTCAATGATGAGTAGGGATAAATTCTCGGATTTCATAGCGTAATGCGACAAATATTCGCGCCATCTTCTCGGGTAAATCCGATTGTGCCACCCAATAACTCCATTCGTTCAACCACACCTCTGCGACCAAAATGATGTGCATCGATCTTGCTCGCATCAGAGTCGAGGTAGCTGATGCCATCATCAGTTATCCGCAATTCCATCGAGTGAGAATCTTGACGGAGTTCGACTGCCATCGATCGCGCCGAAGAATGGGCGAGAATATTGAGAATAACCTCCTTCACAACACGAAAGAGTCCGATGGTTTTCGAATCATCGATGAATATTGGTGTGGCAAAAGTGGCGGTGACGGTCAGGGGATGCTCCTTTTGAACCTCCTCAAGGAGTTGTTCAAGGAGAGTGCTGAATGAGCGCTGGTCATCGCGAAGTAGCGCGATCTCATCTCGTAATGAGATTCCGAGGCGTGAAAGTCGGGCGCGAATATCGACTAATGCTTGTCGTTCTTGCCCCATAACAGAAAGAGCAATTGCTGAATCGCAAAAGTATCCGAGCGCGCTGATTTCTTGAGCCAGGCTGTCGTGTAGGTCGCGAGCGATTCGCAGTCGCTCGCTGGTATCACTCGTAGAGTTTTTCAATATCCACTGCGAACTCTTTAGCAACCACATGACGCTTCACAGAGAGTTTCGCGGTGAGGTGTCCGCCAGCAATTGTGAAATCCACTGGCAGGATTGTGAACTTACGGATGGACTCAGCTTTGCTCACTGCCTTGTTTGCCTCGTCTACTGCGGTTTGGACCACGGCGATGAGCGCAGGATCTTTAGCGAGCTCCTCGACTGCAGCGCCACCTTTATTGTTGGCTGCAGCCCAAACTTTCACCGCGTCTTGGTCGAGAGTGACCAAGGCTGCAATGTATGGCTTGTTATCTCCCACGACCATGCATTGGCTGACCAGCGGATGTGAGCGAAGGCGATCCTCAAGAACTGCTGGAGCAACATTCTTGCCGCCCGAGGTGACGATGAGTTCTTTCTTTCGTCCCACAATGTAGAGGAAGCCATTCTCATCGAGCCTTCCCAAATCGCCAGAGCGGAAGTAGCCATCAGAGGTGAAGACCTCTCGATTGGCGGCATCGTTCTGCCAATAACCATTCATCACGATTGGACCCTTGATGAGCACTTCGCCATCGTCATCGATTTTGATGGTAGTACCTGGAATTGGTCGCCCCACCGACCCGATCTTGACCGAAGAGGTGAGATTGAGCGTTGCACCCGCAGTGGTTTCGGTTAAACCATAACCCTCAAGTACCCGAACGCCTGCACCACGGAAGAAGTGGCCGAGCCGTTCACCTAAAGGTGCGCCACCAGAGATGGCCGCATCGACATTTCCACCCATGACATGACGAATTTTGCTGTAGACCAATTTGTCGAATAGGGCATGTTGAATGCGAAGCCCGGGGGAGATGTGACCATTTTGCAAACCTTCGCTGTAAGCGATTGCCACAGCGGCAGCTTTGCGGAAGATCTTTCCTTTTCCGGCAGCATCTGCTTTTGCCTCAGCGCTGTTGTAGATCTTCTCGAAGATTCGAGGCACGGAGAGGACGAAGTTTGGTTTGAAACTAGCAAGATCGCCAAGCAACCGCCCTACTGGATCACTGCAATGGGCAAGATGTAGACCAGCTCGGATCGCTCCAATTTCGATCATTCGTCCGAAGACATGCGCAAGTGGCAAGAAGAGCAAAGTGGAGCCACCGGGGCGCAGGAAGAGATCGGAGGCGCCTTCGACGACATTGCCACACTCGGAGAGGAAGTTTGCATGAGTAAGTTGAACGCCCTTGGGCTTTCCGGTAGTTCCGGATGTGTAGATGAGCGTTGCCAGAGTCTCGGGGCGGAGAGAGTTGCGTCGTTGAGTCACTTGGTCATCAGAGATTCCTGTGCCACTGTTGGACAATTGAGCAAGCGCATCGTCGGTGATTATCCAAATGTGTTGTAGCTGCTTTGTGCGAACTGTTTCGACGAGAGCCGCGTGCGCAGGGGTTTCAACCACCATTGCCACTGCACCAGAGTCTTGCAGGATCCATTCAATTTGCTCTGCCGATGATGTTTCGTAGACCGGAACAACAACCCCACCTGCAAACCAGATGGCAAAATCCATTATGGTCCACTCGTATCGGGTGCGAGAGAGCAAACCCACTCGGTCGCCACTCTTGATGCCGGCAGCAATCAAACCTTTGGCGACAGCTCGTACCTCCGCCTCTAAGGTGCGCGCACTCACCGGCTGCCACCCTTCGCCCACTGGACGAGAGAGCATGACTCGCTCGGGTTCGAAATGTGCTCGATTGATCAGCAGGTCAGTGAGATTTCCCTCAGTTGCTGGAGGGACAAGGGCGGGTACGGAAACCTCTTTCATTGCTCGCTCCTTCATGGCGGCTTTTGGTGCACTTGGCACACTGGGTGCTTGGCTCTTGCGTGAGAGCGTAGACGCTAGCGTAGGCATCCGCTTGCTGAGAAGGGTAGCCTTGCCGCCATGAGTGAAACCCGTTCCACGATCATTATCGAAGCCCCTATCGCAGAGGTAGCCGAGGCAATTGCGTCAGTTGGTACATATCCGACCTGGTCAAGTTCGATGAAAGCCGTCAAGGTCATTGAGGGGGAGCAAACCAAGCCCACCAAAGTAGAGATGTCCCTGGCATCTGGCGCCCTTCGTGATCAAGCGGTGCTGACCTTCGACTGGAGTTCTTTCCCGGCCGCTCTCTCATTCTCACTCGAGAGTGCAGATCTACTCACGGCCATGGATGGACGACAAGAACTCAAGAGTTTGGGGGATGAGACAGAGGTGTCGTATGCGCTAACCGTTGCGCTCTCGATGCCTGTGCCAGACATGATGCGACAGAAGGCAGAGAAAGCCGTCGTTGACCAAACATTGAAAGAGCTCAAAGAGTTCGTCGAGGGCTGAGTTAAACGCGTTATGGCCTTGGCAATCGGAATCGATGTCGGCGGCACCAAACTCCTTGGTGGTGTGGTCGACGATGACGGTCGAGTCATCGCTCGGCTACGACGAGAGACCCCTCGCGAAGGGGGCGCTGCGCTGACGCAATTAGTTGCGGAGTTAATCCTGCAGCTGCAGAAAGATGTGCGCGAAGAAATCTCTGCTGTCGGACTCTCTGCCGCGGGATTTGTCTCGGCAGATCGAGAGCGAATGTTGGCGGCAACAAATATCGCCGGGTGGACTGGGGTAAACCTCTCCGAGGCGCTCAGTCCAATCGTTGGCGCTCCTGTGATCGTCGAGAACGATGCCAACGCAGCCTGCTGGGGTGAGTATCGTTTTGGCGCAGGACGAGAATCCAGCAACATGATCTTTCTCATTCTGGGAACAGGACTAGGTGGCGGAATGATCGTAGATGGACAGTTGCTCCGTGGCGCACATGGAACTGCCGGCGAGTTCGGACATATGCGCGTTACCACCGATGGATTACTCTGCGGATGCGGCGCTCGAGGATGTTATGAACAATATGCAGCAGGGCCTGCTCTTATGCGCCATGTCGATGAAGCAATTGCTGCATCACCAGAGCGAGCCTTTGAACTTCTTCGATATGGGGATGGCACCTTCGAAGGGTTAACCGGAAAGCATGTTGCTGCCGCAGCGCGCGATGGTGATCGAATTGCCAATACCGCATTTAAGATCACAGGTGAGTGGGTGGGATTGGGCTTGGCCTCGCTTATTGTCACCCTTGACCCTGACCTGATTGTTTTGGGTGGCGGACTTTCAGAAGCGGGGGATGTGCTCATCACTCCCGCGCGCGAATCGTTACGACGAAATGCATCCTTCTCGGGGCATTCCTTGCCACAGATTGTGGCCGCGGCGCTCGGCAACGATGCAGGTCTGGTCGGCGTTGCAGACTTGGCGCGTGGCTAGATGCCCTACCGACTCCTGAAATCATTCCTCACTCCCATTCTGCTCCTACTCTTTCGCCCGAAGGTGCGAGGACTTGACTCGATCCCCAATTCCGGTCCCGTCATCATCGCTTCGAACCATCTCTCCTTTAGTGACTCGATATTCATGCCACTTGTCGTCTCTCGAAAAGTAACCTTCCTTGCCAAGCAGGAGTACTTCACCCAACCAGGCATCAAAGGGTGGATTAAGAAACTGACTTTCATTGCACTCGGACAAGTTCCGGTAGATCGGTCTGGCGGCAGGGCCAGCGAAGCTGCCGTACGCACCGGAGTGGAGCTACTCGAAGAAGGCGAATGCATCGGTATTTATCCCGAAGGGACTCGTTCACCTGATGGCAGGCTTTACCGTGGTCGCACCGGCATCGCGCGACTTGCATTGGAATCTGGTGCAGTCGTGGTGCCTGTTGCCATGATCAATACCGAAAAAATTCAGCCAACTGGCAAAGTTATTCCGAAAATCATGCGCGTGGGTATCTATTTTGGTAAGCCGATGAATTTCAAAGAGCAATTTTCTGGCAGCGACCCCAACGATCCCTTTGTACTCCGGAGCATTACCGACTCGATTATGAAAGAGATCCAATCGCTGAGCGGACAAGAGTATGTGGATATCTACGCCACTCGAGCAAAAGAATTACTGCAAAAGGGTGAGGAAATTGACGAGGAAAGCGAATAGGCAATCTCGCTACTTGATCTGAATGAGCACAAGCACTCCCAGCAGAATCATCACTAAACCGCCCGCAACACGAAGTGCAACGATTCTCTTGATGTTCGTCGCTAGCCAGTTTCGTGCCGTTCCAGCCAGCACGCCCCAGGTGCCATCGCAGACAAATGCCAGAAGAGCAAAGATTGCGCCAAGCAGGATGAGCTGTGCTACCACGCTGCCCTGGGAGCGGTCGATGAATTGCGGGGTAACTGCGGCATTGAAGACGATTCCTTTAGGGTTGAGAATTCCGACCACAAAACCATCACGCACAATTCGGAAATTATTCGGTGCGCCACCGCTTCCTTCTTCAAGCATCTGGTTGGTGTGCTGATTTCGCTTTCGGAGTGCGTCAATGCCTAGATAGATCAGATAGAGCCCGCCGCCCCATTGAACTGCGGCATAGACAAAATCCGATCGTTGGATGATCGGCCCCACGCCGATTGCGACCAGGAGGGACATGGCAAAGAAACCGGTGGCATTTCCGAGCACCGTGAAGATCGCAACTTTCCGACCCCACGCGATGGCCCGAGCAATCGTGAATAGCACCGAAGGTCCAGGCGCCAGAATGATGGCTATCGAAACGACGACATATTCGCCGATTTTCGTGGGGATGGGTATGCCAAGAAACACGATCGGAGCCTAACAAATTCTGATTCGAAGATGAAAAAACGGGCGAGGAGAGCCCCCGCCCGTTTTTTAAGTTACTTCGTTATTTCTTTCGGACTGCGTGCAAGATGTGGTAGCCGAGAATCGTTACAAGAGTCGCATTGATGATTCCATTGAATGTGTAATCACCGAGCTTGAACGAGACATCAGCGATACCGATGATGACAGCAGCGCCTGCAACGATGAGATTCGTAGAGTTGCTCAAATCAACTTTTGCTTCGATCCAAATCTTGGCACCGAGCATTCCGATCATGCCGAAGAGCGCAACGCTGGCACCACCAAGAACGCTTACTGGAGTCGCGCTGAGGACAGCGCCGAACTTAGGACAGAGCGCGAGCAAGATTGCGCCAACGCCAGCGACATAGTAGGCAATCGTCGAATAGACCTTGGTTGCCGCCATTACGCCGATGTTCTCTGCGTAGGTTGTTGTTCCCGAGCCGCCGCCTGCACCTGCGAGGGTCGTCGCGAGTCCATCACCCATGAGCGCATTACCCATTTGATCATCAAGGTTCTTACCAGTCATTGCGGCCACCGCCTTGACATGCCCGACATTCTCAGCGATCAAGACGAGGACGACGGGAACGAAGAGCAGAATTGCGCTCATTGAGAATGTTGGCGTGGTGAAATCAGGAAGTGCAATCCACTTAGCGTCGGAAATTCCCTTGGTATCCACATCGCCGCGAATCAGAGCGACCACATAGCCGACCACTAGGCCAAGGAAGATTGAGATTCGACCCAAGAAACCCTTTGAGAGTGCAGCGATGAGTGCGATAGCAAGCAAAGTGATGATGCCAAGGAGTGGACCTTGCGCTTGTAGTTGTCCTGCCCCTGGGCCAGTACCACTCCACGCTTTGTTATACGCGACAGTCGCGAGGTTAAATCCAATGACCATGACGATAGTTCCGGTGACTACCGGAGGCATCAGCCAATTGATCCAGGAAGCGCCCACTGCTTTGACAATCAAACCCACCAAGAAGAGCAAGACACCGGTGGCCACGACACCACCGAGAGCTGCGGCGATTCCACCGCTTCCTGCTGCCGCGGCGGCAATCGGTCCAAGGAATGCGAAGGAGGATCCAAGGTAGCTAGGCACCATGTTCTTGGTGAGCAAGAGGAAGAGGATCGTTCCGATACCTGAGAAGAAGAGGGTGGTTGCTGGCGGCAACCCTGTGAGTACTGGGACCAAGAAGGTTGCGCCGAACATCGCTGCGATGTGTTGCAGGCCGATACCGATGGTTCGAGGCCAGGAGAGGCGCTCGTCGGGTGCGACAACATCGCCGCCAGAGTGGACTTTCCAGGTAAAGAGTGAAGCCATAGTTGGGGATTCCTTCCGTGTGAGCGAGCCGTAAACGACCCAGGGCTGCCCCATTGAGCGAGGCGGTTAGAGGCCGTTCGAGATGAACCGTGTGGCCCATCCCACTTAGTAAAAAGGGTAAGGCTCGCCACCTGCGTAAATGGGGAGCAGGGTGAAGGGCGCGCCGAGGAAGTTCCTGGCTTGCCCCCAGGGGCGGGAGCCACTTAGATATGTCGGTCCGATGTATCGAATTGATGTATCGAGAGGGGAGGGATCGTGGCGCTTCGGAGTGAGCCATTGGAGTTCACCCTCCTGGGCTTGCTGGCCAACGGGCCTCTTCATGGGTACGAGTTGCGCAAGCGTTCGCTGACGATTCTTGGTCCTTTCCGTGCGCTCTCTTTCGGCTCGCTCTATCCGTTACTCAAGCGAATGGCATTAAACGGAACGATCGAAGTCATCGAGAGCAATACCGGCAAATCTCGTCGTACTCGGATTGCCTACCAAATCACCAAATCTGGTCTCCAACGATTTCATAATCTGACCGAGACGCTGGATGCGACAGAGGACGAGTCATTTGGAGTGCACTTCGCCTTCTTCGGTCCGACATCACATACCAATCGAGTGCGCATACTCGAAGCGCGACGACGACGGCTTCGCGAGAAGACTGACTTGTTGCGTCACGAACTCGAGCGCTCGCCGATTGGGCTAGATAAGTACTTCATCGAGTGGCGCCGCCACTCACTTGATTCAGCTGAGCGTGAGATTGCTTGGCTCGATGAAATGATCAAAGCAGAGAGGAAATCCCAGTGAGCAAGATCAAAGTAGCAATCGTTGGCGTAGGAAACTGTGCTAACTCACTTGTACAGGGCGTGACCTACTACAAGGATGCCGCAATAGACCAGGAGATTCCTGGCCTTATGCACGCGGTCATCGGTGGTTATCACATTAGCGATATTGAGTTTGTCGCTGCATACGATGTTGATGCCAAAAAGGTTGGGCTTGATCTAGCTGATGCCATGTGGGCGAGCGAGAACAACACCATCAAGTTCTGCAATGTCGCGAAAACTGGTGTTGTAGTAGAGCGCGGAACGACACTCGATGGTCTGGGTCGCTACTACAAAGAGACAATCAAAGAGTCCGATGCCAAGCCAGTCGATATCGTCGCCTCTCTCAAGGAGAAGCAGGTCGATGTGCTCATCTGTTACCTTCCTGTGGGATCTGAAGATGCCACTCGGTTCTATGCCCAAGCGGCTATCGATGCGCATTGTGCATTCGTCAATGCCCTTCCGGTGTTCATTGCCTCAGATCCAATCTGGGCGAAGAAATTCGCTGATGCAAAAGTGCCAATTGTCGGCGATGACATCAAGAGTCAGGTTGGCGCGACAATAACTCACCGGATCTTGGCCAAGCTCTTCCAAGATCGTGGCGTTCATCTCGATCGCACGCTCCAGTTGAATGTCGGCGGAAACATGGATTTCAAAAATATGCTCGAGCGCGACCGTCTGGAATCCAAGAAAATCTCAAAGACTCAGTCGGTCACTTCCCAGCTCGATCACGACATGGGAGAGGGCAATGTCCACATCGGACCTTCAGATTATGTCTCCTGGCTCGATGACCGAAAGTGGGCGTATGTGCGACTTGAAGGGCGAGCATTCGGGGATGTGCCGCTTAATCTTGAGTACAAACTCGAAGTGTGGGATTCACCAAACTCTGCAGGCGTGATTATCGATGCGCTGAGGTGCGCCAAGATCGGGCTCGATCGTGGAATAGGCGGTCCGCTGCTCTCGCCATCAAGTTACTTCATGAAGTCGCCTCCTGAGCAATACTCAGATGAAACTGCTCGCAATCGAACTGAAGAATTCATCGCTGGAAAAATCGAAAGATAACAAAGGAAGCGCTGATGGCCATCGAAGATATCTCTATCTCCCGCGATCAAGGAGTGCTAGCGCTCGGACTGAATCGTCCGAACAAACTTAATGCGATCACTCGAGAGATGTACTCGATACTTGCTCGAGAAATTGACAGCGCCAACAGCGACGAAGAGATTGGCGCTCTTCTAATCTATGGCGAAGGCAATGATTTCACCTCGGGCAACGATCTCAATGATTTTCTTGAGCATCCACCTTCGGGCGCCGATTCGCCCGTATGGCATTTCTTGACCGCTATCAGAACTTGTTCTAAACCACTTTTGGCAGCGATCACGGGGCGGGCAGTTGGTGTAGGGGTCACGATGCTCCTGCATTGCGACTATGTGATTGCCGGAAAGAGCTCAAAACTCTCGATGCCCTTTGTCAACCTAGGTCTGGTGCCCGAGGCAGGCTCTTCCTACCTCTTGCCACTGATTGCCGGACATCATCGCGCAGCGGAGATGTTCATGTTT
The DNA here is from genome assembly GCA_964586805.1 of uncultured Bifidobacterium sp. GTDB lineage: Bacteria > Actinomycetota > Actinomycetes > Nanopelagicales > Nanopelagicaceae > IMCC26077. The sequence goes on from CAZPIJ010000001.1 coordinate 31,855, forward strand.
GGTGAGGTTTTCTCCGCGCAACGAGGCTATGAGGCTGGATTTGTTAATGAGGTTCTCGACGACGAAGAGATTGCCGTGAGGGCAGGCGAGCGAGCAAAGCAATTAGCAGATCAACCTCGATCAGCCATGCGCCAGACCAAGCGGTTACTCCGCCAGGCGCACCAGAAGCAACTCATGGCTGTTATGGACGAAGAGGCGCAATTGTTTTCGGCTGCCCTCGAAAGTGATGAGGCGCGAACCGCATTCATGAATTTCTTGATGAAAAAAGGAAAGTAAGGAGCGCAGTATGTCTGATTCAACCCTCGCAGGTAAAAAGATATTTATCTCAGGTGCTTCCAGAGGCATAGGTCTAGCTATTGCCAAGCGCGCAGCTCGTGATGGCGCGATGGTTGCCATCGCAGCAAAGACCACAGAGCCACATCCAAAACTTCCCGGCACTATCTTCACTGCAGCCCAAGAGATTGAAGCTGCAGGCGGAACGGCGCTACCCATTCAATGCGACTTGCGCGACGAGAATCAGATCGCAGCTGCCGTATCGCAGGCAGTGGAGCAGTTTGGTGGGCTCGATATCTTGGTCAACAATGCGTCGGCAATAAATTTGACGCCTACTCTGCAAACGCCGGCGAAAAGATTTGATCTGATGTTCTCGGTGAATGTCCGCGCCACCTTCCTTACCTCACAAGCAGCGATTCCGGCCTTGAAAGAGTCGGCAGCAGCCGGGCGCAACCCGCACATTCTTATGATGTCACCGCCGCTTTCCATGAAATC
>CAZPIJ010000002.1:0-14189 GCA_964586805.1 uncultured Bifidobacterium sp.
CTGCAGCAATTTTCCAAACAACCGGGGTGCAAGCCCTCTTCAATTGGCCGAATGATCTGATGATTGATGCGGAAAAGGTTGGCGGCATCATTGCGGAAAAGGTCGATGATGTTGTGGTGGTTGGTGTTGGAATCAATTGTCTGCAACAGCGCGAGAATCTTCCAGCACCAGGCTCGACTTCACTGCTGCTGCACGCCCAAGAGAGCGTAAATCGCAATCTCTTAGCTGCTGCCTTCTTAAACTCTTTCAACCAGCTAATTGGAGAGTGGCAACATAATCCCACTCCCATTGAGAATAAATATCGTCAACTCTCTTCGACTCTCGAGCGCGAAGTTCGCATCACTCTTCCTGATGGAGTGGAGTTGCTCGGGCGAGCCGCTGCCATCTCCGCCAGTGGATCCTTGATACTCGCTGATGGCCGTGAGTTCGTTGCCGCGGATGTCACTCATATTCGACCGGGAAAGTAGGCTCCTTCCCATGAGCAGCGGGGTGCCAACCTTAGGAATCATCGGAGCCGGCCAATTGGCACAGATGTCTCTCGCGCCTGCGGCAGCATTGGGAATTGAACTACAGATTCTCTCGTCGCATAGCCAAGAGAGTGCTGCGAAATTTTTTCCGGCATCGATTGGTGACTATCGAGATCTCGATCAACTGATTTCATTCGCATCTCAGTGCGATGTCATAACTTTCGAACATGAGTTAGTTCCCAATGGTCATGTCCGCCGTCTTGAGGAGCTAGGTCATGTAGTTCGCCCCTCTTCGAGAGCTTTGCTGCACGCGCAAGATAAAGCGCACATGCGCCTGAGTTTCCAACAAGCTGGCCTACCGCAGCCTGAGTGGAAAGTTATCACCGATGCAGAAGAAATAGCCTCCTATCCGGTGATCCTCAAGGCAGTCTCTGGAGGGTATGACGGACGAGGGGTTCGCCTGGTAACGGATTCTGATCAGGCAAGGCAAGCTCTTGACCAATGGTCGCGAGCGCTATGCGAGGAGGTCGTTGCCTTCTCTCGAGAACTTTCCATCATTATTGCGCGCTCGCCGCATAATCAAGTCTCAACCTGGGCGGTCACTGAGACGGTGCAACGCGATGGCATATGCGTGCAAACAATTTCTCCAGCGCCAAATCTAGATGAGTCACTGGCTTTTAGAGCGCAGGAGATTGCCCTGGCCATTGCAGAGCACATTCAATTAGTAGGAGTGATGGCTGTTGAACTCTTCGAGGTCGACGGAGAGTTATTGATAAACGAGATTGCGCTCCGTCCACATAACTCTGGCCATTGGACGATAGAAGGTGCGAACACTTCACAGTTCGAACAACACCTTCGTGCGGTCTTAGATCTGCCACTTGGCAGTACCACCTTGAACGCACGGTGGGCAGTGATGGGAAATGTCCTGGGTACTCAGAAGAGCGATCTCTATCGCCCCTACTTGCATCTCTTCGCCCGAGACCCCGAGATAAAAGTACATAACTACGCCAAAGAGGTGCGCCCGGGGCGGAAAGTGGGCCATGTTTGCGCGATAGGTGATGACTTAGATGCGTTGCGCGCGCGGGTCTCCCATGCTGTTGATTACATTAGTGGCGTAATCTCTGAATAGTGAAATAGTGAACTAGTGAAATCGAGAATGGGATAAATCAAGTGGCCGATGTTGCGATAGTGATGGGCTCAGACTCAGATTGGCCGACCATGGAGCCTGCCACGGCAATGCTCAACGAATTGGGCATCTCCCACGAAGTGGCGCTCCTATCTGCACATCGAATGCCCGAGGAGATGATGGCATTTGGTAAGAGCGCGGTTGAGCGCGGTTTCAAAGTAATCATCGCTGGAGCTGGTGGCGCTGCTCATCTACCTGGGATGTTGGCTTCCATCACTCCACTTCCTGTCATCGGCGTGCCGATACCTTTGAAAGCATTAGAGGGAATGGACTCATTGTTATCAATTGTTCAAATGCCGGCTGGAGTGCCGGTTGCCACCGTGGGAATCGGAAATGCAAAGAATGCCGGACTGCTCGCCGCCCGAATCTTGGCAGCACACGATCCATCGGCATTGCAAGCAATCCAAGGGCAGATGGCACGAATGCACACTGAGGTCTTAGGGCGAGCAGAGAACCTCAAATCAAAGGGTTCGACCTAAAGCACGGACTTTCCACCCAGCTAATCGCCAAGCGTTGCTATCGAGGGAATTTCGGCCATCGAAAATCGTCGCACTGTTGACAAGTGATCGCAGTCGCTCAGGCTCTAGCTCTCGATACTCTCGCCATTCGGTCAGATGCATCGTGAGATCTGCTCCACGAAGGAGATCTTCGATTGACTGGCAATAATGCAAGTCAGGAGCTTTTGCTGCAGCGCTCTCAAGCGCCTTTGGATCGTGGACAAAGACATTCGCACCCAGACTTGCCAACACTTGTGCAATCTCTAGCGCTGGGGAGTCGCGGACATCATCGCTCTCGGGCTTGAATGCCACCCCTAATATCGCCACCTTCTTACCTTTGACACTCCCCAGTTCTTCGAGGGCAAGGGCAACTGCTCTAGTTCGCGCTCGTTGATTGATGAGATCAAATTCTTTGAGGAATGCAAGAGAATCGCTCAATCCGAGCTCCTCGCCTCGCGCTAAGAATGCTCGAATATCCTTGGGAAGACAGCCACCACCAAAACCTATGCCTGCGCCAAGAAACTTTCGACCGATGCGATCATCTGCTCCGATTGCATCTGCTAGTAGTGCGACATCCGCTCCGGTTGCATCGGCAACCTCGGACATGGCATTGATGAAAGATATTTTCGTCGCTAAGAAAGCATTTGCCGCAACTTTTACCAACTCGGCAGTGGGAAAGTTCGTGATGAACTGTGGGACATCTGGAGCGGCATCTCGGTAGAAGTCGCTAAGTTTTTTAGCATCATTGACGCTATCTGCTCCAATAACTATCCGGTTGGGTGCGAGAGTGTCGGCGATAGCATGGCCTTCACGAAGAAATTCTGGATTCCAATTGAGCCTGGCACCGGGCGATGTGATCTGTAAGCTCTGGGCAAGTTTTTCGGCTGTCCCCACAGGAACGGTGGACTTGCCAACAATGACTGCGCCCTTTGAGATGACTTTGAGCGCAGCTGCGAATGCAGAGTCAAGCGCGCTCAGGTCGGCCTCGAGTGATCCTGGCTTTTGGGGCGTTCCGACGCAAAGAAAAATCAATTCACTCTCAGCAATGGCGGAGAATTCTGTGGTGAAGTGGATCAATCCCGTTGCGCGGACCTTCTCTAGTAGTTCGAGTAGACCGGGTTCATAAAAAGGCAGCTTGCCGGAGTGCAGTAATTCGACCCGCTTTTCATCGACATCTACTGCGATTACTTCATGGCCAAGAGATGCCATGCAGATAGCATGCGTTGCGCCGAGATAACCCGCACCTATGACAGCAACCTTCATAGGTAGAGGTTAGCGGAGGGCTCCACAGCTATCGACCTCGGCAGTGCGGGATTTGAAGAGGTCGGTGGGGGTAGGTGTTGGTTCTGCGCCACTCTTGAGCGAATCCTTTTCAGGGAGCTCCACTCCATCTTTATCTGTCGTAGTTGGTTTAGGAGTCGAGTCGATAAAAATCTCTTCATCGTTTCGTAACTTCTCCCATAGTGCCGGTGCTAATTTTTTATCCCATAACACAGCGGCCGTGACACCTTTTGCGTAGTAATTTTCGTCAGAGAGTGGAACTGTGAGTGTGCGCACCTTCTTTGTCGAGATACCGCGCAACTGTTCGGCAAGTGTTATCAAGTCATCCTGTTTAAGGCCTGGGTCGGTTGTCACTGAGCCAAGCGCCGCTTGGATGAACTTTACTAATTTAACGGGGTTGAGGATGACGCCAGCGCTCGACGCCTCTCGAATCATCGCTGCTATAAATTGTTGTTGTCGCTGCATTCGGCCGAGATCACCCATTCCATCGAAGTAGCGAGTTCGGACATACTTCAGAGCGGTTATCCCATCCAAACGATGCGTACCAGCTGGGAGCACGAGATGACTCTTTCGATCATTGATCTTTCGCTTGGTGCAGATCTCAACGCCGCCAATTGCATCGACCATCTCTTTAAAACCAACAAAACTCACTTCGATGTAATGATTGATGCGTAGGTTTGTCATACTCTCGAGCGTTTGGACCAGTAGCGGCGCATCTCCGCGCCCAAAGGTGGCATTGATCTTTGAGTAAGAGGTCGGGTGAACTTTTCCCTTGCTATCTGTCCACTCAGGAACTTTCACGAAAGTGTCTCGTGGAATAGAGACGATGGTCGCATGGTCGCGAGATTTACTAATGTGCACCAGGAGCATGGTGTCAGCGCGTTTGCCGGCAGCCACCTTTGTTGACCCAACTTTCAATTCGCGGATCTCGGCCTTGGTCAGGCCCTCTCGAGTATCGGAGCCGACGATGAGATAAGTCACTGCAGAGCGGGCAACGACTTTGGGTCGCTCGGTTCGTTCCTTGAATACTTCCACGCGCTTGATCTGAGAGGTGGCAGCGCCAAAACCGCCCCAAATGATGCTGGATATCAGGACCACCATTATCGAGAGTAACGCGGTGATTCGCTGGCGCCGGCTCTGGTGGGGCAGAACACGGGCCAACCGCTGCATAATCACGCGCTAAGCCTAAGTGGAGAGTACCTTCTAACCTTGATGACCACGCCAATTACCAGCCAAACTCCTGTTTCAGTGATTCTACCGGTCTTGAATGAGGAGCGATATCTCGAGGCAACTATCGAGGCGATCATCGCTCAGGATTATCCGGGGAAGATCGAAGTGGTCCTTGCATTGGGGCCGTCTCGCGATCGCACTGACGAAATCGCAGAGCGACTAGCTGCTTCGGATTCACGGATCACATTGATTGCTAATCCCAGTGGCAGAACTGCAGATGGGCTCAATCGCGCCATTAGCGCATCGAGTGCCCCAATAATCGTGCGAGTAGATGGCCATTCAATCTTGCCAATGGGATATATCCGTGAAGCAGTCGAGACTCTCGCCCGTACCGGTGCTGTGAATGTCGGCGGGATGATGGCCGCTGAGGGAGTTACTCGTTTCGAGCGCGCAGTGGCTGCGGCGATGCGAAGTAGATTCGGAGTGGGTGATGCAAGCTTTCATGTTGGTGGCGGCGAAGGAGCGGTCGACACCGTCTACCTTGGAGTGTTTTTACGGAGTGCAATCGAGGCTATCAACGGTTTCGATCCCCATTTTATTCGTGCGCAGGATTGGGAGCTAAATCATCGCCTCCGTGCCCGAGGTGGAGTTGTCTATTTCAATCCTCGCCTGGCGGTCACTTATCGTCCTCGACCGAACATTCGCGCGCTCGCGAAACAATATTTTGAATATGGAAGATGGCGAAGAGAGGTAGCGCGCACGCACAAGGGCACCATCAATCTTCGCTACCTTGCTCCACCATTAACGCTCATCGGTTGCATCGTCGGGCTCATAGGCGCATTCGTGCATCCAGTTTTCCTGGTTCTGCCCGCGTTGTATCTGAGCTTCAACCTCTTCGGTGCGATCACATTGATTGCGAAAAACCGTGCACCACAAATGTTCCAGTTGCCCTTAATCCTTACCACAATGCATTTTTCGTGGGCTTGGGGTTTCATCACATCGACAAAGCAGGTCACAACCAATCGCTAGCGGTACTATTTGACCAGCATTATTCTGCTTTATCTGAGCGAAGGCGGGTGTTTTGGTGGCGCATGTTCAGGTTTATCAACCGTTCCGCCGCGGCATGCCACGCCTGGGCACCTACCTTGCTCAAGTCTGGCGACGACGAGCCTTTGTTGCCGAATACTCGCGGTCGGAGCTGCGCGCGCAAAACTTCGGATCAATCTTTGGCCAGCTCTGGTTGATCATCAATCCGCTACTGCTTGCCTTGGTCTATTTCCTTCTCATTATGGTTATTGGCGGCACTGCCGATGGGCGTCGATTCGCGCACCTCACTGCAGGTTTGTTCCTTTTTTATCTCGTTACTAATTCTTTGACTGCTGGTGCCAAGTCAATAACAAGTGGAGGCAAGCTCATCTTGAATTCTGCCTTTCCACGCTTAGTGCTTCCACTTGCCGCGACAGTAATTGCATTCTTCAAGTTCATTCCCACTCTGGTTGTGCTTGCAGTCATAGCGATGTTGCTAGCTGAACCAATCAGTTTCAACTTATTCCTGCTTCCGCTCGTCCTTGCTCTCTCGTTGATTCTTTCACTAGCTCTTGCACTCCTCTTTGCCACACTCAATGTCTATTTCCGGGATACGAAGAACTTGTTGCCATACCTCACTCGGGCTTGGCTCTATCTCTCACCTGTGCTCTACGAATCGTCCGCACTCAAACCCGCACTTGCCCCACTCAAATATCTCAATCCGCTTGCACCATTTATCGATAGCTGGAGTGGAATTATCGTCTCTGGGTCAACGCCAGCAGGTAGCCATTGGTTACTGATGCTCAGTTGGAGCATCGGCCTTTTGGTAATTTCGGGGTATCTGTTCTTGAGCAGGGAGCGTGAATTTGCGCTCCGTATCTGACCAACATGCGGCGGGCGAACGCGCTGTCCTCATCGACAATCTCAGCCTGACTTACATCACAACAGTCGAAAAGAAGCCAACCTTCCGACAAGCGCTGACTCGGACGGGGAGAAAAACTCGAGAGGTCAACGCGCTCCGCCATCTTGAAGTTGAGATCCCGTACGGAAGCGTTCTCGGTGTTATCGGCGCAAATGGAGCCGGGAAGTCATCGTTGATGCGAGTGATTGCTGGCATCATCCCGCCGACCTCCGGTCGGGTAGAGGTTTCAGGGAAAGTGAGCACCTTGCTGGCACTGGGAGTTGGCTTCAACCCGAGATTGACTGGTCGGGAAAATGTCATCTTAGGAGGGCTCGCTGCCGGTATGACCCGAGCCGAAATCGAATCTCAGTTTGATGACATCGCAGCGTTCGCAGAAATAGGCGATGCCATCGATTCGCCAATGAAGACCTATTCGTCAGGCATGTATTCTCGATTAGCGTTTGCAGTATCAGTAGTTGTCGAACCTGACATCTTGATTATTGACGAAGCACTCAGCACCGGCGATGCCCGCTTTAAGAAGAAATGTCTGGAACGCATCAAAGCCCTTCGAGGTGACAACCGAGCAATCATCATCGTTAGCCATGCACTTGCAACTGTGAAAGACATTTGTAACGAGGTGCTGTGGTTACACCAGGGCCAAGTGAAGATGCAAGGCGAGCCAGATCAGGTCATCGCGGCGTACAAGGAATCTTTGCAAGTGGCGGCATCCCCGGCTGCTGATGAAGATGTCTAAGCGCGTTAGTTTCCTCGGGTTCTCTCTCTTCGTTCTACTATCCGCACTGCTCGCATCGCCAATCTCGGCCAGTGGTGCACAACTCCCGGCAAATTTCGAATTTCTCGGAGCCGGTTATGGCCATGGCATCGGCATGAGCCAATTCGGCGCATATGGTCAAGCCCTCGAAGGTCGAAGCGCAACCGAGATAGTGAGCTATTACTACCCAGGCACCTCGGTAGAGCCAGTTGATGACTCTGCCTTAATTCGAGTGAACATTGCGAACAAGGTGCCTGCTGTGAATTTTCGCGTGAGTGCGATCACAGGAGTCAGTGCACCGATGCTGGTCTACTCCGGCGATTTGCCACCAGAAGCGCAGGTGACTGATCAACCAATTGCTCAAGTGAATCCGGGTCAGCAATTAAATTTCTCGGCGTTGAGCGGAACTTTAATTACCTCAGTAATCGATGCACTGCCCTTTCAATCCTCGGTGTTACCTACACACTCCACCTGGACGATTCGCTGGTCAGGAACGACTGCTTATCCTGGTGATACCCACATCGTGACGATGCGCCAAGGCAGCGTGCTCCGTAGATATAAATATGGGCAGATCCAAATCAAATTTCTCCCTCCGGTCTCTCCAGCGCTCCAAGGATCTTTACTTGTGACTAATACCCTTCGGGTGCATACCGAATACCTTCGAGGAATTGGTGAGGTGCCCTCATCGTGGCCCGCTGCAGCTCTTCAAGCCCAAGTTATTGCTGCACGATCCTTCGCACTCTCGAAAGCGAAGATTTATCGGAAGAGCTGTGATTGCAATCTCCTGTCAACAGTTCAGGATCAGAACTTCGTCGGCTATTCGAAGGAGAGTGAACCTGTCCACGGTCAGAAATGGATTGATGCGGTGGCAGCAACTGAGATCGACTCGACCAACGGGTTGGCAGTGGTCTACGAAGGAAAGGTGGTAACCACTTTCTATGCATCATCTACTGGAGGAATGACTGAGGATGTAGGGGAGGTGTGGGGCAAGCCAGTTCCCTATCTCATCCCAGTAGCCGACCCATGGAGTGTTGATCCACTCATCAATCCCACATTCAGTTCATGGACGCGCCAGGTTAGCCAAGAGAACATGGCAAAGGCATTTGGTTTATCGGATGTGATTCGCTACGAGATTGTTGCGCGCACGAAAGCCGGTGGCGTCCGAGTAATTGTGGCTTATAACTCCGAGGGAAAGAGCGCAGAGCTCACTGGTGAGAAATTTCGCTCGCTCTTGAAGTTGCCCTCGAATTGGATCTCTCGTTCCATCAATCGAATCAGCGTAGAAGATCGCGGGGAGCTTGCCGTTGCTGTCAGTCGGCATATGTGGCCAAGCGCACGGAGCGCCGTGTTGGTCAACTTCGAGCAAGATCCTGCCGGCGCATTAGTCGGCATGGCCTATGCAAATATCAATCAACTTCCGGTGCTTCATGTGACAAATAGAGAGCTTGGTAAAGCCAGCACCAGAGAGCTGCAACGGCGGAAGATAACCTCGGTAGTGCTCATTGGGCGAAGCAGCGTTCTACCGAGCAAGAGCGTGCTCAAGCGGGCAAAGTTTCGAGAGCTCCGCTTGGATGCGCGCGATGAAATCGAGTTGAGCGAACGGGTGCTGATGGAGCTCAACGGCGAGCCGGTGATTCTTCTTACGGGCGAACGAGAAAAGATGTTCCAGGACGCTGCACGAATCATCGCCTCGAACCGCCCTGTTGTATGGAGCAAGAGCGGTGAAATCGCCAATACTCTCGATGAGATCTTGCTCTACCGCGGAGCAGAGCGAGTGTTCTATGAGGACATTGACGATTTCGGTTTCCCTACTCGCATTGTCATTACACGATCGGCTGCCGCTGCATTCGTTGCTTCGAGTTGGCAATCACCAGTGCTTCGCGTAGATGGAACCGAGCTAGCTCGGACAGTTGAATTGCTCGAGACATTTCCGAATATCGCGGCAATCACGATCATCGATAAAGAGCTACCTGTTCAGCCGTTCCAAGAACTTAGTTAGCGTGCAAGAGAGAATTTAGACCACCCCAAGAACCGCTTTTGAGAAGCGCTTCGATGGCGCCATTTTGAGAATTCCTTCGGAAGAGCAGATTGTTTGCCCCGGATAACTCGCGCGCCTTGATGATTTCGCCATCTGGCAGCGTTACCTTCGATGCTGCCGTCAAATACAGACCAGCTTCGACGATGCAATCATCTCCGAGGCAGATACCCAGGCCAGAATTTGCACCCAGCAAAGTACGCTCGCCGATGGAGATAACTTCTTTTCCGCCGCCAGAAAGTGTTCCCATGATCGATGCGCCACCACCGATATCAGAGCCATTGCCCACAACTACTCCTGCGGAAATCCGACCTTCGACCATTGATGCGCCTAAAGTTCCTGCGTTGAAATTAACGAAGCCTTCATGCATAACTGTTGTGCCACTTGCTAGATGTGCACCGAGGCGAACGCGATCGCCATCGGCAATTCGCACGCCCGAAGGAATCACATAGTCGACCATTCGTGGGAATTTGTCGACGCCATGAATAGTGAGGTGGCCACGGCGCATCAAGAGTGCGCGAGTCATTTCAAATTCCTCGTTTAAACATGGGCCTGCTGAAGTCCACACGACATTGGGTAGTAATCCAAAAATTCCCTCTAGGTTCACTCCATGCGGTCGAACAAGGCGGTGCGAGAGTAGATGCAATCGCAAATAGAGATCGGCAGTGCTTTGCGGAGCAGCGGAGATATCAATTTCGATCTCGATAACCTTCTTGGATACTTTGCGGTCGTCATCGCTTGATTCCAATTCGGCCAGCGCTGGTTTTGGTGATTGGCTTAATCTGCTGAGTGTGGGCTGAGGAAACCAGACATCTAAAACAGTGCCATTTGCTGCAATCGTCGATAAACCAACGCCAGATGCCATGTTCATGAGTAAACGGTACCGCTTTCCCCGTATTCTGAGCGGGTGCATATCGCGGTCTATTGCTCGGCATCCGAGAACATCGCGCCGGAACATCTCCAACTGGCCGGTGAGCTAGGCGCTGCAATCGCCAAGCGGCAATGGTCTCTAGTCTGGGGTGGTGGCCAAATTTCCATGATGGGTGCTCTCTCTAAAGCATGTCGGGAACATGGCGGCGAGACCATTGGCGTTATTCCACAGCGATTGGCTGAGTATGAGTTTGCCGACCATCAGGCAACCGAATTACATGTCGTTGATGATATGCGAGTGCGTAAAGCGCTACTGGATCAATTTGCTGATGCTTTCATCACTCTACCTGGAGGCGCAGGGACGATGGAGGAGTTTTTCGAGATTTGGGTAGGCCGATCCCTTGGTTTTCACGAGAAACCAGTGGTGATGCTCGATCCACATGATTTCTATCGACCCTTGCGCACTTTCATTGAGTATCTGGCGGAAGAGGGTTTCCTCAAAGCTCATCAACTGGAGTACATCATCTGGACAGAATCAATTGAGGAAGCACTAGATGCCTGCGTCGCAAATTCTTAACGACATCAGAGCGCTCACTCAGTACCAAGGTTTCACCAAACTGGCTCTGGCCCGTTTCATTTCGAATGTGGGTAACGGCATTACCCCAATCGCACTCTCATTTGGCATCTTGGGCCTTCCAAATGGTTCGGCTTCTCAATTGAGTCTGGTGCTGGGCTCACAGATGATCCCACTCTTGATCTTCATGCTATTCGGCGGCGTTGTCGGAGATCGATATAAGCGGAACAAGATCGTCGGTGGCTCTGACATCTTGGGGAGCGCCTTCGTAATGGTCAGCGCCTCCAGTTTCATCTTTGGCTTCGTCTCTATTCCTTTGCTCTGCGTGATGGGTGCGCTTTTTGGATTACTCAATGCGCTCTGGTGGCCAGCCTTCTCTGGGGTGCTTCCAGAGATTTTGCCCAAGGGCGAGTTGCAAAGAGGCAACAGCGTGGTGGGGCTACTGACAAACTTCGGATACACAGCGGGCGCACTCGTGGGCGGCATCCTGGTCACGATTGCCGGTTCGGGTTGGGCACTTGCTGTGGATGCACTCTCTTTTTTTATTGCCGGAGCGCTCGTCTGGTCGATAGACCTACCAAAAATTCTCCGCGATGGCGGTCAGACGATGTTCCAAGAGTTGCGGGCAGGTTGGCGCGAATTCGTCTCCCGAAAATGGGTAGTTTCAGTTGTTTTGGCATTTACATTCATCAACCTTGCCTACGAATCCACCATCGGCGTACTGGGTCCGCTTGCCACTAAGGAGAGTGGTTACGGACCAAGAGAGTGGTCGTTCATGCTGGCAGTATCAACAGTGGGCATGATCATCACCGGTCTAGCTCTGCTGCGATTTCGTTTGAATCGACCCTTGGTCTATGGCATCACTCCAATGCTTTTTATGAGCTTATGGATCTTCGCATTGACATTCGGCACGCATATCTGGATCCCCATAATCATTGCGTTCTTCGCAGGGGTTGCCATCGAGATTTTTTATGTGGCATGGAGTACCTCCATGCAGCACAACATCCCAGAAGAGTCGTACTCGCGAGTGATTTCCTACGATGCACTTGGATCGTTTGCGCTTGCGCCAATTGGTTTGATATTCATCGGGCCGCTAGCTGAGCAGATTGGCACAAATAATGCGCTGTATATCCTTGCAGGATTAGTATTAGTGGCAACTCTTTATGCGTTGTCAGTACGAGAAGTCCGGATGGTGCGAAATAAAACTTGAGTTCAGAGTGACAATAAATGCTCCAATAAATGACATCTGGAGCGCCATTGCAGATTGGCGTTCGCAAGGTGATTGGATGTTAGCCACTCGTGTGGATGTCATCGAAGATCGAGGCGGGGTAGGCACCAAGATCGCCGCTTTCACCGGAGCGCTCCCAGAACGAGGGTGGATTGGTATCTGGGATCTCATGGAGGTCACCCAATGGCAGCCGCCAACCCGTTGCGAGGTCCTGCACTACGGACGGTGGCTCCGAGGTACTGGCTTCTTCCAACTGGAGGCTCTGACTCCGAGGCGGACCCAGTTCACATGGAGCGAGGAGTTAACCGGAGCCCTGGCCACCCTGATCAAGCCAGGGCTAGCTATTGGGGTATGGCTGAGTTTGCGACGATTTGCCCGCACGGTTGAGGCGACACATCCTTAAGGAATTACCAAGGTTTGGGGGTACCTTCGACTCTATGAGCCCGTTCGTGGAGTTGTTGGGGCAGCTGCCCGAGGAGGAGCGGACCATCCTCATGTTGGTCTATCTCCAGCAGCGCTCACCCTCTGATATCGCCGGGCTCCTTGATGTCCCAGAGCGCGCTGTTCACGCGGTATTGGAACGGGGGCGGGCGCGGATCGCCACCTTAATTTCCCAGGCTGGCAAAGGTGGGGGATAATTCGGGGATGGCAGCAATGAAACCCCGCACCGGCGATGGCCCGATGGAGGTTACGAAAGAGAATCGCAGTCTGGTGATGCGAGTTCCTCTTGAAGGTGGCGGGCGCCTTGTCGTTGAGCTCAATGCAGACGAGGCTAATCGACTCTCCGAGTGCCTCTCTGCCGCAGTAGCGCTTGTCAAAAAGTAGTTTCGCCCCGTTTCGAGATTTTCTCGAGCGAGAGAGTTCATCTGGGATCCTTCTTCTTATCGCCGCTGGCCTCGGGCTGCTCATTGCAAATTCTCCATTAGCAGAGAGTTATTTCACTCTTCTTGATTATTCGATCACGATTGAGTCAATCGGAATCACGATGTCAGTACTCAAGGTGATCAACTATGGCTTGATGACCATCTTTTTTTTCGTTGTTGGCCTAGAGATTAAGCGTGAGTTGAGCTCTGGTCATCTGGCAAGCCTTCGACTTGCTGCCGCTCCCTTCTTCGCCGCACTTGGAGGGATGGCAGTGCCAGCAGTTATCTACCTCGCTATTGCCGGTCGCCAAGCACCAGAAGGCTGGGCAATTCCCGTTGCTACAGACATCGCTCTTGCAGTAGGAATCCTTGCGCTACTAGGTTCTCGAGCAACCCAAGGGCTTAAGTCTTTTCTCCTTGCCTTGGCGGTCATCGACGATATTGGCGCGATAGTGATCATCGCCCTGGTCTTCTCCAGCGGCGCGGTGCTCTCGTGGTTGGTAGCAGCGATTGCGACAGTCCTTGCTCTTCTCATTCTGCAGCGACTGGGCGTAATGAAGCGCTACATATATGCATTAGTAGGCGTGTTGCTCTGGTACAGCCTGTACAAGGCCGGGTTACATCCAACCCTTGCCGGTGTGATCATGGGTTTATTGGCGCCAGCAACTGCCATTTCGAATACCCGGTTCCACGATACTGAAGATGGCACGCTCACAATCGTTGAGAAGTTACAAGGAGAATTTCATGGCTTCTCCGCTTACATAATCGTGCCTCTCTTTGCCTTCGCTAATTCTGGAATCGCACTCTCGGCGGATGTCTTTCGCTCGATCTTCGCCTCTCCCATCGCCTGGGGGATTATCGCGGGCCTGGCTATCGGTAAACCATTGGGTATCTTCGCCGCGGCTCGAGCTGCGAACGCGATGCGAATTGCACAGCTGCCAGCCGACACCAGTAATGCTGCGCTCTTTGCCACAGGTAGTGTGGCGGGCATTGGTTTTACCGTTGCGATTTTCATTGCGAAGTTGGCATTCACTAACCAGTCAGAAATCGACCTAGCGGTAGCCGCCGTGATGATCGGCTCGGTGCTTAGCGGCGTTATTGGCACCACGCTTTTTCGCCTCGTAAGGCGCTGATTCACGCTACGGTTGGCGAGTGTCGACAAAGCACCCGCGGTTAGTGCCATTCACCTCTACCTCACTGCGCACGATTGATGTGTTGGCATTACCCATCAAGGCCGGAGCCTCGAAGCTCTCGCTCGAAGGTGGCGGGGCTGTAAGAGAGTTTCTTAAGAGATCGGTGGACGAAGATCTCAATTCCCT
>CAZPIJ010000002.1:14289-29390 GCA_964586805.1 uncultured Bifidobacterium sp.
AACGAGATAAAGGGCGCTCCCACCTTCTCTGCTATTCGAGAGTTTGACTTTGGAACAGCACACGCGATGCTCGAGGGTGCTTTGCTCGCCCGGGACCTTATTCATACCCCTTCAAACATGAAGAGCCCACAATGGATGGCGGCGCAGAGCAAGCGAGCATTGGCAAAATTCCCGGTGCGAATCGTTCTCCATCAGGGAGTGAAAGCTTTAGCGAAATTCGGCGGCTTAAATGCTGTCGGCAACTCCTCACCAAAGCGACCACCGGCAATGATCGAGATTCGATATAACGAGCGAAAGCAGCGGCTGCCTCATATCGTCCTTGTTGGTAAGGGGATCATGTTTGATACGGGTGGAGTTTCTCTCAAGCGTCCGTACGAGAATATGGTTGCGATGAAAAGTGACATGGCTGGCGCCGCAGCGATTTTGGGTGCGATTCGTGCCTGCGCTGAATTAGGAATCGAATGCCGGATCACCGGACTTCTGATGTGTGCAGAGAATTTACTCTCGGCAACTGCGCAACGACCTTCCGATGTCATCACTCACTATGACGGGCAGACAGTCGAGGTAATCGATACCGATGCCGAAGGGCGACTGGTGCTCGCTGATGGCCTGGGCTATGCAGTCGCACAACTCAATCCTGATTATCTTGTCGACATGGCTACCCTCACAGGTGCCGCAACTTTAGGTCTCAGTCGCCACTATGGTGCGATGTATACCCGCGATCTTGCACTGGCAAAGCGATTCGCACGCGCTGGTGCCACCACAGGTGAGAAGGTTTGGCACATGCCGTTAGTCGATGAATACGCCCCCAGTTTGCGTTCGAATGTAGCTGATTTCAAGAACATCGCAGAGAAGCCGAGCATGGGCGGAGGTTCGATCACTGCAGCGTTATTTCTCGAGAAATTTGTGGGAGATTCTCGCTGGGTTCATTTCGATATCGCTGGAGTGGGGCGAAGTGAGACCGATTCAGGTGAGAATCCCAAGGGTGGTACCGGATTTGGAGTTCGCCTGCTCACCGAATGGATGATGAGCATATGAGCGCCTCCAACGAATCATCAGATCGCGTGGGCGAATTTATCGAGAGTTTTATTGTCGAAGAACTCGAAATTCAAAGCGCCCGAAATCGTGGCACCGAACTTGGCAGCGATGAACCATCGCAAGGCACCGGAGCTTTCCTGCAGGTGTTGGTTCGCGCTCTGGGAGCGCGGAACATCGTGGAACTGGGTACCGGAACTGGTGTCGGCACTCTCTGGCTTGCCGCAGATCTCGAGGAAGATGCCACGCTCACCTCGATTGATGGCGAGGCAGAACATGTGCAACTTGCTCGCGAAGCATGCGAGGAGATGGAGATCTCCGCACAGCGAGTTCGACTGATTCATGGTGCACCTCATGAGATATTCAGGAAATTGACTGATGGCGGATACGACATGGTGGTGGTTCGTGAGTTCCCCGATGACGGAATCGAATTTATCGAACAAGCCCATAGAGTGCTGCGCTCAGGCGGGATGTGTGTGCTTGTACACGCTTTGCGGGGTGGCAAGGTTGCCGATCTCGCACAGCGCGACGAGATTACGGTTGCTCGCCGCGAGCTGCTCCGAAACTTGCGCGCAGATCGAGCGCGATGGAGCTGTTCACTAGTGGGGCTGGGGGATGGTCTTTTTCTTGCTGTGAAGCGATAACTGGCGACTTGCTCGTTCCTGCTTTAAGTTTAGGGTGAAATTCAGGTCGCTCTCAGGATTTTTTAGAAATCTCGAGCAAAAGTGTGTGGCAATAAGAATAGACATTGTTATCACTAGCAGCCAGACCAGCCAGACCAGCCAGACCAGCCAGACCAGCCAGATCAGCGCGAGTAGAAAGAGCAGTCAGAGATGAGTCAACCAGAGTGGTGGTCGCCGGCGGCGAATTATCGTCACAACCAACCGCCGACCCGACCAACAACTTTTCACCTCCCACCCAGCGCTGCGCCCTTGCCTGAGAGTGGCACTCGAATGCGCAGCGGCAAGAACCGCGGCGCCCGGGTAAGTGTGGGACTTGCTGTTGGGATGGCGTTGATTGCCGGTGCTGTCGGCGGCATCGCAGGAAATCTGGCAAATGGGAGTTCGCTCTTTGATTCCAATCCATCGTTGGTTGCTACGACAAATGTTGTCGAGCGCGCGCCAGAATCAGTCTCTGCCATAGCTGCACGCGTCTTGCCATCAGTGGTCTCCATCTCGACTCGCTCTCGGATGAGTTCTGGAACGGGAACAGGCTTTGTCATTCGCTCTGATGGTTACATCCTCACTAATAACCATGTCGTTGAGAATGTGGTCCGTGGCGGCAACCTCACCGTTTCATTTAACGATGGAAAAGTAGTCCGCGGGAAGATCGTAGGTGTGAACCAAGCTTATGATTTAGCGG
Source organism: uncultured Bifidobacterium sp. (assembly GCA_964586805.1). Taxonomy (GTDB): domain Bacteria; phylum Actinomycetota; class Actinomycetes; order Nanopelagicales; family Nanopelagicaceae; genus IMCC26077. The sequence continues at coordinate 16,687 of CAZPIJ010000002.1, forward strand.
TTATCAAAGTTTCTCGCACAGGTGTTCCTGCACTGCAATTTGGTGATAGCGATAAAGTTCAAGTGGGGGATAGCGTCATTGCTATCGGATCGCCGTTGGGTTTGGCAGGTACGGTCACATCAGGGATCTTGAGTGCAAAGAATCGAGCGGTCACTGCCGGCGATGGCAGGAGCGAGGGTTCCTTCATCAATGCGCTGCAAACAGATGCGGCAATCAATCCTGGCAACTCGGGCGGCCCTCTTGTCGATCGCACTGGCGCGGTGGTGGGCGTGAACACCGCAATTGCGACCCTGGGATCTTCCTTTGATGGCCAATCAGGTTCTATCGGATTGGGTTTTGCTATTCCTATCAATCAAGCGCGACGAACTGCGGAGGAGCTAATCAAAACAGGCAAGTCCTCTTATCCGATTCTTGGCGTGAGCGTGGATACGACTTACAGCGAAGGGGGAGCCCGAGTAGCTTCGGTTTCACCGGATAGCCCCGCAGAACGAGCAGGTATTCAAGAGGGAGACATCATCACCTCATTGGATGGGAGGGCAGTGGCGAATTCTGACGAGTTAATTGTCGCCATTCGCGACAAGTCACCAGGAGATCGGGTCTCAGTCACATTGCTCCGAGATGGCGTTCGAAAGGTGCTCAAAGCAACTTTGGTCGCAGCGCAGCAGTAGCGTTACGATTGCTGAATGCTTGATATTGGCGCCGGCGAACTTCTTGGGCTTGCTCTTGTCGCCTTACTTCTGGTTGGGCCAAGCAAACTTCCGACATTCGCTGCCGATGCTGCTCGGTTCCTGCGAAAGGTGCGCTCTTTCGCACAATCGGCAACGAGCGATCTTCGAGAGAACCTGGGCCCGGGTTTTGAAGACCTCAGCATGAGCGACCTCAATCCTAAGAGCTTCATCCGAAAGCAGATGCGCCAGGCTCTTGACGATGAGCCAACGCTCGACAAGAGCTCGGTCCGTCAGGACCCCCAACTTCCATGAGCATCGAACTGGTTCGGGAGGCGCTCTCACAAGTCATCGATCCTGAATTGCGAAAGCCGCTTACTGAATTGGGGATGGTCAAGAGCATCGATATCTCGGGCGAGAGCGCTGAGATCGGCATATTTCTTACCATCTCGGGTTGTCCGATGAAGGATCGCCTTCAGGACGATATCTCCAAAGCAGTGGTCGGAATAGCAAATATTAGAAGTGTCCGCGTGGTCTTTGATGTGATGAGCGATGAACAACGAAACGAGATTAAGCGAATCATTCGCGGCGGAAACGAGAAGAGTATTCCTTTTGCGCGTCCTGATTCATTAACCAGAGTCTTTGCAATCGCCTCTGGAAAAGGTGGTGTAGGCAAATCATCGGTCACTGCAAATCTTGCGGTTGCTCTGGCGCAGCGCGGCCAACGAGTGGGCATTCTCGATGCAGATGTATACGGTCACTCGATTCCACGAATTCTGGGCATGCTTGGCGCGAGGCCAACTGCAATTGATAACACTACTTTCATCCCACCCGAGGATGTTCGTGGCATCAGGGTGGCATCGATGGAGATGTTCAAGCCACAACGAGAGGATCCGGTTGCATATCGCGGTCCAATTCTTCACAAAGTTCTCGAACAACTGCTTGCCGATGCGTTTTGGGGCGAACTGGATTTCTTACTCCTTGATCTACCTCCAGGTACGGGAGATATCGCAATCTCACTAGGTCAGTTGATCCCCTCTTCAGAGTTGATCATCGTTACTACACCACAAATCGCAGCAGCCGAAGTTGCAGAGCGAGCTGGCAGGCTGGCACATCAACTCAAGCAACAACTCGCCGGCGTCATTGAGAATATGTCGGCATTCGCCTGCCCGCATTGTGGCGAGTTGATCTCGCTCTTTGGAGCTGGGGGAGGCGAAGCGACCGTAGCTCGATTGGAGAAATTAACCGGAGGCACCGTCCCGCTGCTAGGGAGGATTCCTTTTGATGCTGCCCTTCGCGAAGCTGGTGATGTTGGGGCACCCCTGGCTGAAGGTAATGTTTCGACCCAATCACTGCGCGATATTGCTGATCAGATTATCAAGCGAGGAAGTTCACTTGCAGGCAGGCGATTGCCGCTCTCTGCAAGTTAAGTCACTCAGACTTTCGCTCGTCTTCGCCCTTTAGTTCCTCGAGGAGTTCGCGAAGCTCGCCGCGAATGAAATCTCGGGTTGCTGCATCGCCAAGCCCTTCTCTTAATGCAGCTATCTCGCGAGTGAGATATTCGGTTGCCGCAAGATTTCGTTCGTCGCGAGATCGATCTTCGGCAGATTGGATTCGATCACGATCAGCTTGACGATTCTGTGCTAACAAGATGAGTGGTGCAGCATAAGATGCTTGAAGCGAGAGAATGAGAGTTAAGAAGATGAATGGAAAAGGATCAAATCGCAAGTGAGTTGGCGCGAATGCATTCCACAATACCCAGGTGAGCACGAAGACAGTCATGTACACCAAGAAATTCGCGGTACCCAAGAAGCGAGCAAATCTCTCAGAGAGTTGACCGAAGGCCTCTGAGTTATAACTTGGTCTTAGTGATCGCTTTCCGCGACGCGGCAGGTCTAATCGATTGCTCATTTGAGCACCTCCCTATTGTCATCATCGTGTCGCGCTCGCCAATTCTCGGGGAGCAGGTGGTCGAGAAGATCATCAACGGTGACGACGCCCAATAGTCGATCGTTCTCGTCGACGATTGGCACTGCCACCAGGTTATAGGCAGCGAAATATGCAGAGATCGTTGTGAGGTTCTTATCTGGGGTGAGTGATTCAGATTCGGTGTCGATGATGGAGCCAAGGAGAGTGGCAGGTGGCTCTCTGAGTAATCGTTGGAAGTGCGCGATGCCCAAGAACTTTCCGGTTGGAGTCTCGTGTGGTGCGCGCGTCACGAAGACCTGCGCTGCCAGGGCAGGAGTGATCTCGGTAGCTCGAAGCGCAGCAAGCGCCTCTGCAACTGTGTTGTCAGCAGCCAAAATGACTGGTTCGGTAGTCATCATTCCGCCGGCCGAGTAATCCTCATAAACCATCAATCGGCGGACATCTTCTGCATCTTCAGGTTCCATCAAGTTAAGAAGCGATTCTGCCTTCTCGCTTCCGACCTCTCGAAGCAAGTCAGCAGCATCATCGGGATCCATCTCGCCAAGAACATCAGCAGCGCGTTCGCCTTCGAGTTGTGCGAGCAATGCAACCCGCTCGCCCTCTTCCATCTCTTCGAGAACATCAGCCAATCGCTCATCGTCAAGCGCCCGCGCAATCTCGACTCGTCGTGCCATGGATAATTCATGGAGCGCACCTGCAAGGTCTGCTGCTTTCAAAGTTGCCAAAGTTGCCATAAGGGATCGAGCTCCGTCATCGGTTTCACCTGTGAGGAACTCAGTGAGTTCGGAGTATTCGACGGTCTTTCCAGGACCGCGCCTTCTCAAGCCAGAACCTTTCGCAGCGACATGTACTTTGCTCAGCAACCAATCACCACGACGATTCTGCTCCATCGCGATATCTTCGATTACCACCCGCTCAGTTTTTCCGATGAGCGTGGTTGTGCGATCAAGAAATTCCCCTAGTACAAGAAATTCCCCAGGTCGTGGTTGAAATCGGCGGACATTGAGTAGTCCTGTGATGACCACAGTGCCAGGTTCAATTGAAGTCACACGAGTGATAGGAATAAAGATCCGACGGCGAGGTGGAACCTCGACGATGAGCCCCAGGATTCTCGGTGCCACACTTCCACTCTGTAGGGTCGCGACTGCATCGCGCACCTTTCCGACTTGGTCACCTGCTGGGTCGAAAACAGCAGTTCCTGCCAGGCGCGCTATGAAGACTCTATTCAATGTAGCGCTCATAGAGCCAAGGGTACCGGTTAGGGTCTTCCCCATGACTTCGCATGAAGCTAGGAGAATCAGAGCCAAATCTCCGATTGCTGGCGTTGATCTCCTTCGCTTGGCTATCGGAGTCATCGGGATCGGCACATCGGGTCCACTTATTGCGTGGGGAACGATGGCGGTTCCCGTAGCTATTTTCTGGCGAAATCTCGGCGGCTCTCTCATCACACTGCCATTCGCTCTCGCACGAGGTGAATGGCGCCGACTTTCCAGGACCTCTTGGGGATGGTGCATCGTGGCAGGAATCTTTCTTGCATTGCACTTCATCTGCTTCTTCTATTCGATGCGCTTGACGAGCGTCGCAAGTGGTACCGCGCTTACGGCAACACAACCGATATTCGTTGCGCTTTGGCTCCGTTACAAAGGACGAAAGGTTGACTACCGCGTCTGGCTTGGTATGGGAATCTCCATGGTTGGTGTTCTGATCATCACTGGAGTGGACTGGTCGCTCTCTACTCGCTCACTTGTCGGTGATCTGGTTGCGTTACTTGGTGGCGCCTTGGCTGCTGCATATGTCACTGCAGGTTCGCATGTTCAGAAAGTCGTTTCGACCACGACATATACGGCCATCTGTTATCTAGTCTGCGCATTGACTTGTCTGATTATCGTGATACCTAGCCGCGCTCCGCTGATTGGCTATCCGCAATCCGAATGGTTGCTCATCCTGGGATTGATAGTCGGCGCTCAACTCCTAGGACATACGATGTTCAATCAAGTCCTTGTCCGAGTCAATCCTGCGGTTGTCTCTTTGATTGTGTTCTTCGAAGTGCCCGTAGGCGCTTTGCTTGCAGTCTGGTGGCTGGATCAGCTGCCACCAGCTGGAATTCTCCCTGGGATTGCGCTGTTGATATTCGGAAGCGCCTTGGTTGCAACTCGAACATCACAATTGCAAGGAAATCAAGAACATGTTGATTGACCTTCATACCCATACAAATATCAGCGACGGTTTGGATACTCCTGAGCAATTGGTTGCGATGGCGAAAGCTGCTCGGGTATCGGTGTTGGCAATCACCGATCACGATACAACTGCTGGTTGGCAGAGCCTTGGCAGTGCAGAGAGAATCAGCATTGGTGGTAGCGGCGAACCTCATCTGCAATTGGTGCCAGGTGCAGAGATTTCATGTCTGACTACAGGTGGGATGAGCGTTCACATGCTCGGGTACCTTTTTGATCCGCAGGACCATGCACTCGTTGAGATGATGGCGACGACCCGTGATGATCGAATCCCACGAATACGCAAGATGATTTCATTACTGAATCAGGCGGAAATAGCGGTGACATTCGAGGATGTCCAAGCGCGCTCAGATTCTGCAACAACTGTTGGCAGACCACATCTTGCTGATGCACTCATCGCCCTTGGAGTAGTGCGGGATAGGAACGAGGCATTCGCTCGCTATTTGCATAACGATTCGCCGTTCTATGTTGGACACATAGCGCCAACTCCGGAAGAGGCGATTGCGACAATCAAGAAGGCAGGCGGAGTGAGTGTGCTTGCGCACGCTTTGGCGGGTTCTCGTGGCGCCACATACTCACTCGATGAGATTAGCGATTTGGTCGCCTTTGGATTAGACGGCCTTGAGGTGGATCACCGCGATCACGACCAGGCTGCTCGTTCGGACCTTCGAGGACTTGCTTGCGATTTCGATCTGCTCGTGACTGGCTCAAGTGATTATCACGGAGAAAATGTCGGTCACCGCCTTGCGATGGAAGTCACCGCGCCAGAGGTTTGGGAGGGTATCCTCGCTCGTGGCAGCGGGAGTGAGGTGCAGCAGATATGAATGCGAATTTGGGAACACTTGGCGCTCTGACTTTCGGTATCCAAGTATTCGTCACACTGATTGTCATCATCGATCCGCCCGGAGTTATGCCAATCTTCCTTTCTCTTGTCTCCAAATACTCGATTGCCGAGCAACGACGATTAGCCTGGAAGACTGCAAGCGTCTCACTTTTAGTCATCATTACCTTCGCGCTTTTTGGCCAATTCATCCTGGATTACCTCAAGATTTCACTACCAGCGTTACAAGGCGCCGGTGGTCTATTGCTACTTTTGGTCGCATTGGACTTGTTGATTGGCAACCGTCGTGAGAGCGCTGACGATAGCGATGTGAATGTTGCCCTTGTTCCACTGGGAACGCCTTTACTCGCAGGACCCGGCGCAATTGTGGCAACGATCATCTTCGTCAAACAGGCTAATTCTGCCAATTCTTTCTCGATGATAGCTGCACTCTTTGTAGCAATCATCGTGCTCCATCTATTCCTAGGCTTGGTCTTGGCATATTCCACGGGCATCATCAAGATCATCAAGAAGTCAGGCGTCACTTTGATTGCGCGGATAGCAGGTTTGCTTCTTGCTGCGATCGCTGTACAGATGATTGCTGATTCAGTTCGTGCCTTCATCACCGCATGAGTGAGCAACCTGCACTCGATGGCATGCCAGAAAAACTCTTCTCGTGCACGCCTTATCGACTCGAAACTTGGCTTGATTGCCCGAAGAAATATCGGTTCACATATATAGATGTTCCCAAGCCACCTCGTGGCGGCCCGTGGGGACACACCAGCATGGGAAGCGCAGTGCACAATGCGCTACGGGAGTGGTTCACACTCGATTCGCCTGCTCGTACTCAAGAATCGGGCGCACAGTTGGTCGCTAAACATTGGCGAAACGAGGGCTTCCGTGACGATGAACAATCAGAGCGCTATAAGTTTCGAGCACAGAATTGGGTGCGCACCTACCTTTCTCATGTTGACCCAAATTTTGAGCCGCGGGGACTCGAGCGAACGGTCAGTACGACGACAGAGCACCTTGCCCTCTCAGGTCGGGTAGATCGAATCGATGAACGCGATGGTGAATTGGTCATCGTTGATTACAAGACCGGAAAGCGCCCTCCAGATGAGGCAGATGTCGGTGGCTCGCTGGCTTTGGCCATCTATGCCCTAGCCGCTGAACGGACGCTGCGAAAGCCCTGCCGTACTGTGGAATTGCATCATTTACCCTCAGATACACAGGTGAGTTATCGCCATAATGATCAATCCTTGGCCAGGCATATCAAGAGAGCTGAGGCAATCGCTATAGAGGCGCGCAGCGCAGTAGCAGGTGATAATTTTCCAGCAACTCCGGGAGCGCTTTGCGGTTATTGCGATTACGCTCGGATATGTACCGATGCTGATCGAGCGCCCGCACAACCGTGGGCTGGTCTTGACGAAGCATGAGCCAACCTAAGTGGTAGAACTAGTAGAACTAGTAAAACTAGTACAAGTAGTACAAGTAGATTGTAGGGAGTCGATTCTCTTTCGTGAACACAGGATATTTCGCCCCAGATTCGGTGGTCGCTCGGATTCACTCTGATCCAGCATTGATCGTCGGAGGTATTCGCGCACTCTTAGAGCAGGCGCTCCACCCAAGCGCGATGGCTGGAGTTGCTCAATACTCTGATTTTCGGGACGACGCATGGGGACGGCTGCGGCGCACCGGTGAGTATGTCTCACTTGTTACCTACGGTCCTCGCGATGAGGTCGATGCTGCCGCTGAGCGAGTCCGAATGATTCACCGCAGATTAGGTCTTGATGCCCAAGAAGAGCTGCTCTGGGTGCATGCCTCTATGGTGGATGCGTTCACGGATGTTGCTCTCAGGTCAGGCATGCGCCTAAATGAAGGTGATATCGATGATTACCTAGAACAGATGGTGATATTTGCTGAGTTAGTCGGAATTGAACGAGCGAGCGTGCCCGCGTCGTACCAAGAACTCCAGGCGTATATGAATCAGATCCGGCCAAAGTTGGCAGCGACCCACGAAGCAAAGCGGACCGCAGTCTTCCTCGTCTTTCCTCCCATGTCACCAATCGTGCGTTTTGCTACGCCAGCACCAGCGGTGTGGGCTTCGGTGGCTGCGTTAGCCGCTGCATCTTTACCCCGTTGGGCTCGCGATCTTTACGACTGGCCCACTTTTCCAGGACATGAACCGATCACTAATCGCTCATTAGTAGCTTTTCGAGAGAGTGCATTGCGCTTGCCTGAAGTGATGCGCATGAGTCCATATGCTCGTCAACAACGGCAAGGGATGGTTGAAAGCAAATGAGCGCTCGGATCCTTGCCTTCATGAACTCTGCCGGTGGATCGGGGCGAACCACCAGTGCACTTGCGATGGCAGTGGCCTTTTCGGAGTACGGCCGCCGTGTGTTGATGGTGGATTGTGATCCGCAGGGTGCGCTCTCTTTCATTCTAGGGAAAGAGGGCTCCCGCCGCGGGGCGTATGACATTTTCTCGGGTCGCGAAAGAGCCTTGGCGATGATTCATCAAACCGATGAACGAGTTGATCTGATTCCCGCATCGCCCAAACTCGCAGAACTCTCTGCCCTGAGAGATGAGCAAGTTCTCTCGAAAGCTCTCAATGCTTTCGAATACGACATCATCATCATCGACACTGGCTCAGGAACTAGTGCACTTCATCGGAGCGTACTTGCAGCAGTCGATGAGATCTTCATCCCTACTCGACTGGATCTGCTCTCTGCGCGAGGTGCGCTGGCAGTGGCAGATGGAATATCTCGATATCGAGCGCGACTTCGAGGAATTCTGCCGACCAATGTTGATATCCGCTCAAAGCATGGACACGAAGTGATGCGCTCACTCAAAGATCGTTTTGGCGACCTTGTGATTGAACCAGGGATTCCCAAGAGTCCATTGATGCTCGATTCGGTGGTGGCAGGGCAATCACTACTCAGCTTCAAGAAAGCCAGTGAGGTCGCGGGAAGGTATCGCGAAATTACTTACGATTTCTTGTAAGAGTTAGTTGGTCCCAAAACCGACTTTGCGCTCGGAGCGAGCGCTGACTTCGACAAAGCCCACTTTTGTGGCCGGGACAATCAGTCGTCGACCTCGCTCGTCAGTGAACGAGACATGTGAACCTTCGTGGAGTGCGCGGGCAACGGTCGCTTCGATCTCGTCAGCCGAGTGGCTGAGTTCGATTGTTAATTCCCGTGGCGAATCTGTGATGCCTATTCGGACCTCTACCTTGCTGGATGCAGAACTTGCTGCTTCGCTCTTTTTTGCGCTCATGCCCCCACCTTATCGGGTGCTAGAGATTATTTCCTGCCGCGCTCATCGAGGGTGCGTGGGTAACCAGAGATACCGCGCCACTGCAAGTTCGCCACAAGACGCGCAGCTTCCTCGCGAGGTACACGACCATCTCGCTCGAGCCAATAGCGTGCAGTGAATTGGGCGGTGCCAACGAGCCCGATTCCGAGCAACATCGCAGCATCATCAGGGATTCCTGTGTCAGCAGCAATCACTGCACTGACAGCGGCCGCGCAGTCGTAAGTCATTCGTGTGAGCCGTTCGCGAACGGCAGGTTCGACGCTCATGTCACTTTCGAAGAGCAACCGGTATGCCTCGCCCTCTTCTTCGATGAAATTGAAGTAGGCATCAACGGTCGCACGAACTCGCTCCGAGTTATCGTGCGTGGAGGCGATGGCGCGTTGAATCGAATACACCAACTGGTCTACATGTAAATCTAGAACTGCGAGGTAGAGCTCTAATTTGCTGGGGAAGTGCTGATAGAGCACTGGTTTGCTCACTCCGGCGCGCTCGGCGATCTCATCCATGGCAGCCGCGTGGTAACCGGCGGAGGTGAAGACTTCAAGCGCTGCAGTGAGAAGTTGCGCTCGCCGTTCATCGCGAGGAAGTCGCGCTTTGGCATCGGTCATGGGGTCGATGGTAGGCCTTCGAGTGGAATGAACATAAATAACCATGGCAGAGTGGGGGTGTGAGCCTGCCCATCAAACCAACGCTCGAGCCATTGGTCCAACCCGGACCAGCGCTCTCGGTCGAACTAGTTCGACGATATAGCCGCCACTTGATAATCCCTGATGTTGCTATGGATGGCCAGCGCCGTTTGATGGCTGCGCGAGTGTTGTGCGTGGGGGCCGGTGGTCTTGGATCCCCTGCCCTGATGTATCTAGCAGCTGCCGGAGTGGGCACTCTTGGCATCGTCGAATTCGATGTCGTAGATGAATCGAATCTGCAGCGGCAGATCATCCATGGAGAGAGTGATATCGGTAAGAGCAAAGCGCAAAGCGCTGCCGAGAGTATCGCCGAGATCAATCCGCACACCAAAGTCATCATCCACGAGACTCGACTTGATAATTCAAATGTCATGGAGTTGTTCTCGCAATACGACTTGATCATCGATGGCACTGATAACTTTGCAACTCGTTATATGGTCAATGATGCTGCCGTACTCTTGGGCAAACCATATGTTTGGGGTTCGATCTATCGCTTCGACGGACAAGCCAGCGTCTTCTGGGCAGAACATGGGCCGTGTTATCGCTGCTTATATCCTGAACCACCACCTCCTGGAATGGTTCCAAGTTGTGCCGAAGGTGGAGTACTCGGAGTTCTTTGCGCCTCCATCGGTTCGATCCAAGTCACCGAAGCAATCAAATTGATCACGGGTATTGGAGAGCCGCTCATCGGAGAGTTGATGATTTACGACGCGCTCGAGATGTCGTATCGCAAAGTAAAGATTCGCAAAGATCCGAATTGCGTTCTCTGTGGCCCCAATGCCACCCAGACCCAATTACTCGAGGACTATGAGGGGTTCTGCGGAGCCATCTCAACGGCTGCAACAGAGGCTGTTGCTGGTTCGACCATCTCTGTCGAACAGCTGAAGAGCAAGATGGATCACCACGACAACTTTCTCCTTATCGATGTCCGGGAACCAGCCGAGTTTGAGATTGTCCGCATCCCAGGATCAGTTCTCATTCCTAAACAAGAGTTTCTTGACGGGTCGGTGCTCTCGAAGTTGCCACAAGATAAACCGATTATCCTGCACTGCAAGAGCGGTGTTCGATCTGCCGAATGTCTGGCAGTGCTTAAAGGCGCCGGTTTCTCCGATGCAAGCCATGTAAGCGGCGGTGTGATCGCCTGGGCAAAGCAGATAGATACCTCGCTGCCTACCTACTAATGTGCAACGCTCGGTAGAGAAAATCTAGTTCGAGCAACATCAAATTCTCAGCAACTACCTCTTGGGGAGTCATGTGAGTGACTCCAGTGAGTGGCAGTACCTCGTGCGCTCTACCCGCCTCTAAAAGTGCCGAGGAGAGTTTCAGTGAATTTGAGACTAAGACATTGTCGTCGACCATGCCATGGATGATCATGACGGGCACTTGGATGTTCTTCGCCTCGTTGAGAAGGCAAGCGCGATCATAGTTTGGATGGTTACCCTCCGGCCCCATGAATCTTTCGGTGTAGAAGGTGTCGTACAGTCTAAAATCTGTGACGGGAGCGCCGATAATCGCTGCCTTGAAGATGTCGGGGCGTCTAGCTGCTGCAAGACCTGCAAGGTAGCCGCCAAACGACCACCCTCGGATAGCAACTCGGTTGCTATCAATCAATCCGGGATATTTGGTAATTAAAGCGCGCACTGCATCAGCTTGATCTTCGACCGGAGCGCTGGAAAGGTCATCGAGAACCTCTCGTTCCCATTCAGGACTTCGATGAGGGGTGCCGCGGCCATCTGAGATGAGCAGAGCAAAACCTTGGTTGGCAATCCATTGCGCTTCGGCATACAAACTTTTTGCGTGTAACACTCGAGAGTGTCCTGGGCCACCGTAAGGATCCACCAACAACGGAAGATTCTTAGGTTCTTGATTCTGTGGCAGGATCAACGCTGAGTTCAGGGCTCGTTCGCCGAGTGAGAGAAATTCTGGTGTGGCATCGACCTCAGGTTTCTCGTTGAACGCAAGAATCTTTCGGGTGAGACCATCTCGCTTGATTACTACAGAAATCTCGTAACTTCGCATGTCGCGCGAGATCAGCAGCAGCGTGCCACCAGAAGCTCGTGCCATGTGCACTCCAGGGTCGTGAGTGAGAACCTCAAACTCTCCACCCCATCCTCGCCAATAGATATGTGATTCAGAAGGGTGGAATGTCCCTGAGAAGGTGATGCCGTCTCGATCTATTGCGATCACGCCATCCACTTGGAGATTCTCAGGTGTGATGATCTGGCCGTTAATGGCAAGTGCATGCGAATTCTTATGAATCACATGAGTGATGAGTTCACCACTGGGGCTCCACGCCGGGACTCCACCCACCAAGTCGATCCATGCTGGGTCTGTGAGTTCGGCAATCGTGCGAGCATGGGCCGTATCCATATCGAGAGCCAGGATCTCTGCATGGCGCTGATTTCGTGACATGGTCAGAAGTAGCGGTGGGACTTTGCCGTCGCCTGGAATCACATCACATAGATATTCGTGCTCGGGATTCCAAGTGATCTCTTTTCTGGAGAGATCACTGAGCGATAAGAGAAAGAGCGTGGTGATGACATTTGCGCTCCCCACGAACGGATACCGGACATCTCGAGGTGGCTGCTCTGGATTGGCAGGATCACTTATCCAAATCTTCGTCACCGGGCTTTGGTCGAATCGTTGGATAATCAGCGACTGGCTATCCGCGCTCCACCAGAAGCCGTGATACCTCGACATTTCCTCACTCGCCACGAACTCAGCTGTGCCATAAAAGATATCCTCGTGCTCTGGGGTGCAGAGCACCTTCATCGCCCCCGCTTGCGTCAGATGTAGTTCGCCTTCGGGAGTGATGTATGCAATCGATGCTCCATCAGGAGAAATCTGTGGATCCAGGACCACCTCTGCGCTGGCTTGCTCGGTAACTCTTTTCGCATTGATGGAGTATGAATACAACTTTCCAGAGAGCACAAACGCGATGTTCTCGCATCGCTTGTCGGTCGAATATGAGGTAATTCCGCCAGCAGCCTCGCGGGTGCGCTCTCTGCGAGCTCGCTCTTCGGCCGAAAGATTCTCTTGGCCATCGGTGAGC
>CAZPIJ010000003.1:0-13714 GCA_964586805.1 uncultured Bifidobacterium sp.
CAGGGAGGTTCTTGTGAGCCAGTTCCACTCAGCAACCAGTGCGACCCAATCGCATCCGCTAGCGCCCGATGAGCGCGCCACGCTGGAGCGAATCCAAGACCGAGTGCTCTGGTTATCCACTCGAATCATCGATCACGCTAACCGCGAGCGCGAAAACCTCGACGGTTTGAAAGTCGGCGGCCATCAAGCATCCAGCGCCTCGATGGTCTCATTGATGACTGCGCTCTATTTCAACTATCTCGATGCTGAAGATCGAGTCAGCGTGAAGCCACATGCCGCGCCGGTCTTTCATGCGATCCAATACTTGCTTGGAAATCTTGATAAGAAGTATCTGACTGCGCTACGCACTGCCGGGGGATTACAGAGCTATCCCTCACGGACTAAAGATCCTGATCAGGTGGATTTCTCGACAGGTTCAGTTGGTTTAGGAGCGGTCGCACCACTATTTGCTGCAGCAACCAGACGATATATCGATGCGCATTTCGGCGCTCGGCCGGCATCACGCTTCATCGCGATTATCGGTGATGCCGAGCTCGATGAGGGAAATATCTGGGAGGCGCTCGCCGATCCTGCTACCGATGGCCTAGGCAATGTGATGTGGATTGTCGATTTCAACCGGCAATCTTTGGATCGAGTCATTCCAGGTATAAGGATCTCGCAATGGCGAGCACAGTTCGAGGCGGCAGGGTGGCATGTCCGTGAGATCAAGTACGGCTCACGACTCGAGCAGGTCTTTGCAGAAAGTGGGAGCGAACCATTCAAGAAATGGTTCGATGACATTCCTAATGAGCAATATCAATCGCTCTTTGGTCTGATTCCTTCCGAGGCTCGAGTTCGTTTTCTTGAAGGTGCGCCAAGTGGTGCTGCCGAATTCTTGGCGAAGTTCGATGATGCCGAACTCTTTGAGATTCTCACGGATCTGGGTGGACATAATGTTGATTCACTCCTGGAGGCATTTGCCGAATGCGACGCGGTGACCGATCGCCCTAGCGTGGTCTTTGCTTACACGATCAAGGGATGGCATCTGCCGATCGCAGGGGACCCGCGCAATCACTCTGCGCAGATATCTGAAGCGCAAATCAATGAGTTGCGTTCTCGAGTCGGTCTCACTGCAGAAAATGAGTGGGAGCCCTTTGAACCAGGCAGCGCCGAAGATGCCCTTGTTCGGGCCCGTGCTGTCACTCTGGCAAGGTCAGAGGGCGTAGCTGATCCGAAGATAAATATCCCTATTACAACTGGTGTGAAGGGTTCCGGGAAATCCTCAACTCAGGAGATTTTTGGTCGAGTGTTGAGTGAGATTAGCCGGGACGAAGAGATTCGCCCGTACCTTGTGACCACTGCCCCCGATGTCGCTACCTCAACCAACCTCGGCGGTTTTATCAATCGCACCGGAGTCTTCCATCCCGAGCAACGGCGACGATGGAACGAGGATCCGATTCTCAAGTGGGCAGAGGGTCCTACCGGGCAACATATCGAGCTGGGTATCAGCGAAATGAATCTTTTTAGCCTCCTTGGCCAACTTGGACTTGCTAAGGATCTCCACAACCAACCGTTGATTCCCATCGGAACGGTCTACGACCCCTTTGTGCTCCGTGGACTCGATGCGTTCATTTATAGCGTCTATTCCGGCGCGAAGTTCATTGTGACTGGCACACCCTCGGGCATAACTCTGGCTCCTGAAGGTGGCGCGCACCAGTCAACCATCACTCCTTCTGTTGGTATCGAACTTCCAGGTGTAGTTCTTATCGAACCTGCATACGGTCAAGCACTTGACTGGCTCTTCTGCGATGCAGTTGCGCATGTGGCGGGAAGCAAGATTGATACCACTCCAGATTTACGACCTAACGAATTAGCGTTCTACTTCCGACTTACCACTCGCTCCATAGATCAGACGCCATTTGCCAATGCACGGGAGCGACTTGGTGAGGCGACTTTGCGCTCTCAAGTTCTTGCAGGTGCGTATCGTTTGGTCGATGGACGGACTGCGCTCTCGAAGAGCGATGATTTCAACGCGCCTGTGGTGCACCTTGTCGGCTGTGGCGCTGTTATGCCTGAAGTACTTGAAGCTGCAGCAGAGTTGGCTAATGAAGGCGTCATCGCACATGTTGTCGACATCACCTCGCCAGGTCGTTTATATGGCAGCTGGCAGCGCACCTTGAAGCAAGGTATTCGTACTGCGAATACACCATCGTTCCCGGGATCGATGCGACCAATCTTCTCCGAGCGCGCACCAATCGTCTCGATTCACGATAGCTCTTCACACGCACTGGCCTGGCTTGGCTCTGCCCTTGGCGCACCTCAAGTTGCGATGGGCGTCGATAGTTTTGGTCAATCAGGCAATATCCCTGATCTCTACAAGATCCATGACCTTGATGCCGGCTCCATCGTGAATGGTGCGCTAGCAGCGCTGAGTCTCAACAGTTAGTCGAATCCGGGTATAGTTCCCTCGTTCATTAGCTACTGGCGGGTTGCCCGAGCGGCCAATGGGAGCGGACTGTAAATCCGCCGGCTATGCCTTCAGAGGTTCAAATCCTCTACCCGCCACCAACACTTGAGCAAGTAAAGAAATTAGCGAGTTACTCGCCCTTACTCCGAAGTTGCTTCTCTTCAATCTCGACAATCTTCTTGAGGAGAATCTTCATTTCTTCTTGCTCCTCATGGGTGAAGGCATCACGGTTGACGATGAGCTTCGAGGCAAATGAAGCTGTGATCATCGGAATTAAGAAGAGAATCATGATGAGCAACAAGACAATTGCGGTGACTCGTCCACCCAAACTCGCCGGATAAAAATCGCCATAACCCACGGTGGTGGAGGTGATCAATGCCCACCAGAGCGAGTCAATGATGTTCTTCTTCTCGAAGAGCGAGTACGAGATAGAGGCTACAAATAAGAGCACAAGCGAGGTGAGAACGAGAAGCCGAGGGGAGTTGGCCACCTTCACGAAGAGATTTGAGAGTGATTTCATATCCGTGAATCTAGCCCGGCCCTTGCACCCATGTCCATCTCCCGAAGGGCACCGGTATGCTCTTCCTATGGCGGGCAAATTAGCGAAGACCAAAGTAAAGCGACGATTTCCAGGCTTTAAAGAATTAGCGGGATTGATGCGCTTTCGAAAGCCCATCTTTAGCCCTAAGCGCCGTCGCCTCTCGCGCGCATTGACTATTTGGGATCTGCGAAAGATTGCCAAACGCCGAACGCCGCAAGCGCCTTTTGACTATACCGACGGCTCTGCAGAGAGCGAGAGCTCACTGGTTCGGGCCCGCGAACTATTCGAGAACATCCAATTCCACCCCAAGGTCCTTATCGATGTATCGAAAGTTGATCTCTCGGTAGAGATGCTCGGTCAACGCCACTCCATGCCACTGGGCATAGCGCCCACTGGATTTGCCCGAATGATGCAACATGAAGGCGAACGAGCAGGTGCTGCAGCAGCTCAAGCGGCGGGAATTCCATTCTGTCTCTCTACCTTGGGTACCACTTCTATCGAAGAGGTCGTCAAAGCAGCTCCTGAAGGTCGGAACGCATTCCAGTTATATATGTGGAAGGACCGCGATCGTTCGATGGAATTGGTGCATCGAGCTGCGGCAGTGGGCGTAGATACATTGGTACTTACCGTCGATGTCCCTGTAGCAGGTGCTCGCCTTCGCGATACTCGCAACGGCATGACGATTCCACCATCGATTTCCACCAAGACAATCTTGAATGCAATCCCTCGACCAGCATGGTGGATGAATTTTCTCACCACCGAGCCACTGAAATTCGCATCATTAGATTCATGGAAAGGCACCGTTGCCGAATTGATGGATTTCGTCTTCGATCCAACAATTAGTTATGAAGATTTGCGATGGATTCGTACGCAATGGAGTGGACATCTTGTCGTCAAAGGCATCCAACGAGTTGATGATGCCATCGCTGCCGTAGAAGCCGGCGCTGATGCTTTGATTCTCTCCAATCACGGTGGCCGACAGATGGATCGCTCTGTTGTTCCATACACACTTATTCCTGAAGTAGTTGCAGCCGTCGGCAATCGTGCAGAGGTACATATGGACACTGGAATCATGCATGGCGGCGATGTCATCGCTGCAATCGCTTCTGGTGCCACCTTCACTTGGGTGGGTCGCGCTTACCTCTATGGCTTGATGGCCGGCGGCCGCGCTGGCGTTGATCGCGCTCTCGAGATCCTTCGCTCCCAGATGCTGCGCACTATGAAATTGCTTGGTGCTCGCGATCTCTCGGAACTACACCCTGATCATCTCTCCTATTTACGAAAGATGTGACCAGACCTGTAAATCATGTAAGCCATCTGCTCGGGCTTGTGCTCGTCGAAGCGTTCCTTCATAGTTAAATCCGGCCCGTTGCAACGCTCGTTGTTCTGGGATATTCGAGATGTCGGTTGATGCCTCTACCCGCACATATCCTCGATGGTGCAATTCTTGAGCGAGTAACTTCTGGGCAATCGAGCCTATTCCCTTACCTCGATAATGCTCGAGGATGCTGATTCCGATATTCATCGCTTTCGAACCTTGAGTAGGTCCGTACCAGACTGCGTGCGCAGAGAGATTTCCTACCTCGTGCCATGCATTATCAATCGATACCTCGATTATCCAGCGCGAGATCTCCATACCGGCAGCTTCAGGGGATTTCAGGCCCCAATCGTCGTATTCGCTCTTGCTCTGTTGCACCGGAAAGTCTGAAGCAACCTCACGGATTCGAACTTCGAAAGCCATTTGGCAAGTCTGACATAAATCGCGAGATACTAAGCGCATGGCCAACTTTGGAAAGCGCTTCGTCAAGCTCTTTACCGATCGCGCCGTTTGGGTGCGCCAGATAACTGTGACTGCCATAGCGGCGGCGCTAGCCTGGGTCTTAGGTGACCTGCTGATCGTCAACGGTGGCCTGGTGGCAGCGATCGTTGCAAGCCTCTCGACTCGGATGTCGGTCCATAAATCAATCCGTGAGGGTTTCGGCCAGATTATCGGCACGACTATCGGTGCCGGTATCGCCCTGACAGCGGTATGGCTCTTCGATTTTGGCTTTATCACCGTCGGGATCACTGTCTTCTTATGTGCTGTGGTTGCCCGAGCGTTGCACCTAGGTGAGGTCGCCTCGATCAATGTTCCGGTAACAGCCCTAATCGTGATCGGTCCAGGCTTAAGCGAGAACACCGCTATTCACCGAACAGAATCAACGCTCCTGGGCGCAGCGATAGCGATTCTGCTCTCGTACTTCTCGCATCCGAATACCCCGGCAGGTCGAACAATTGATCAAATCTCGCGTCTTGGAAATAAATGTGCGTTGCTCTTGGCAAAAATGTCTGCAGGGGTCACAGAAGGATTCACCGAGAAGGATGCTGGCAACTGGCTTGCACAAGCACGGTTGTTAGTTGAAGAGATTCCAAAAGTTCGGGCACAGGCGTTGGAAGCTAAGAATTTTGCTCGGTGGTTTCCCACTGCAGAATATGACGAAGCTGAGGAGCTCTACGCACGAGGTGTGGCAGTAGAACACACAGTCGTGCAGGTACGCACCATTGCCCGCACTCTCTTCGATACTGCGGTCGAAGGTGGGATCACCGAGGGGACGCGTGCGGAGATTGCCGAAGCTCTTGCAGCAGCAAGTCGCGCAATCTCTGAGAAGGTCAAGGAGTTTGCTGTTGTCGATGGCGAGGATTCTGAAGGTGATTCCACAATCACAGACGATGTCCGGCAAGCTGGTGCTGATCTCACTGAGAAATTGATTGAAGAGGCAAGCAAAGCAGATCCTGAACAGTTGGCAAGGAGTATCTCGATTGCAACCAACTTAGAGCGGATCGCCGATTCACTCGATCAGAGCTCTCCTGCGCTGGATAAAGTGGCGACCCCAGATGAGCCGGCAGAACATAAGGTAATCAAGGACTTTCCGATATCTAGGCGAATCGCCAGGTTCTTCCGGAAGTACTTCTAGATTCCGCCAATCAAAAGCATCGCAACGATGCCGATAAGAATCACAAGAGTGACGATTCGTCGAGTCTTTGCGCTCATGGCTTAGAGCTTGTCCACGACATATTCGATGCAGGTGGTGAGCGCATCGACATCTGTTGGATCGATTGCTGGGAACATGCCGATTCGCAATTGATTCTTTCCGAGTTTGCGATATGGCTCGATATCGACGATCCCATTTGCGCGAAGCACCTTAGCAACAGCAAGCGCATCAATAGAGTCATCGAAGTTAATTGTTCCCACTACCTTGGATCGCATCGCTGGGTCTGTGACAAAGGGTGAAGTGTACGAAGTCTTCTCGGCCCAACTGTAGAGAATCTCTGCAGATTTACTACTTCGGCCTGCGGAGAATGCTAAGCCGCCATTCTCGTTCATCCATTCAATCTGTTCAGCAAGGAGCATGAGTGTTGCAACTGCTGGAGTGTTATATGTTTGGTCGAGTTTGCTGTTCTCAATCGCGATTGATAAATCAAGAAATGCCGGAGTCCATCGCTTAGTTGCGGAGATTTTTGCATTTCGCTCAAGCGCAGCCGGACTCATTAAAGCAAGCCACAAGCCACCATCAGATGCGAACGACTTCTGCGGTGCGAAGTAGTAGCAATCAAATTCATTCGCATTCACAGCGAGCCCACCAGCGGCGCTGGTTGCATCAACCAGGACGATTCCACTTGCCCCGGCAGGACGAATGATCTCCATAGCCACGCCAGTAGAGGTCTCATTATGTGTTAGCGCATAAGAATCGATTGTCGAATCAGCAGTTGGCACCGGGTGGCTTCCTGGTGCGCTTTCGATGAGAACAGGATCAGCAAGGAACGGGGCGCTTTTTACGCCACTGGCAAATTTTGAGGAGAACTCACCAAAGACCAGGTGCTGGGACTTCTCTTCGATTAATCCAAAAGTAGCGATATCCCAGAAAGCAGTAGAGCCACCATTTCCCAAGATGACTTCGTAGCCATCGGGCAATGAGAAGAGTTCTTTGAGTCCTTTTCGAACTCGTCCGACAACATTCTTTACAGGTGCTTGGCGATGAGAGGTACCAAGAATTGATGCACCACTACCTGCAAGCACCGAGAGCGCCTCGGAGCGAATCTTCGATGGCCCACACCCGAATCGGCCATCCTTGGGCTTGAGGTTTGCAGGAATCGTGATGTCAGCGCTCATGATGCGAAGCCTACCCAACTAAAGAAGGAGCCTGTGTCACGGAGCAAGTCGTACCCGCGACCAGTTGCCATCTCGCTCACGAGTAAAGCGAAGCCGATCGTGTAAGCGTGAATATCTCCCCTGCCAGAATTCGAAAGAGTGAGGTATCGCACAGAAGCCACCCCAGTGATCAGGTAGTGGGACAGCAGAACCTTCTGGATATTGGGTTGCAAACTCTTGCCAGCGCTCCTCGAGCGTGGCTCTACTAGAAATCTCCGTCGACTGATCACTTGCCCAGGCGCCAATCTGACTCGACCATGGTCGAGAAGCAAAGTACTCCTCGGATTCACCACGAGAGACCTTAGCCGCTCGAGCGGTAATGATGACTTGGCGCTCCATTGCATACCAAGGAAAGAGCAATCCAATCTCGGCATCCTTATCGATTGCGCGGGCTTTTCTGGAGTTGTAATTGGTGAAAAATGTGCAGCCACCACTCTGAGCATCAAAACCTTTCAGGAGCACAGTTCGTGATGAAAGGGCGTTGCCATCATGAGTACTAAGCACCATCGCATTCGCTTCGACGATATAGGGGTTTGCTGCCGCCTCCTGAAGCCAAGTTGCGAAGAGCGCGAGCGGTTCAGTGGCGCCCTCCTCGGGCAGGCCGACTTCGCCGTAGGAGCGGCGCATTGCCCGAATTGCATCGTTAATCTGCTGGCTGGTTTGCTCGCTCATATCGCTAAATCTAGACCCCGCTCCGCGAGTGCGAGAAATGGCTCGATCTGGAGTGGCGTGCGCCACTTCCGCCTCTGGTTTGCCAACCCTCAAAGCCGGGGCAGAATACCCTCATAAATATCACCGCCAAGGGAGTGCGAAATGGATGACTTCAAGCCCGGCCTCGAAGGTGTCATCGCCTTTGAATCTGAGATTGCTGAGCCGGATAAAGAGGGCAGTGCACTTCGCTATCGTGGCGTTGATATTGAAGACTTAGTTGGTCGGGTCACCTTTGGCAATGTGTGGGGTTTGCTCGTAGATAACGAGTTCAATCCGGGATTGCCTGCAGCTGAACCTTTCCCACTTCCAGTTCATTCAGGTGATGTTCGAGTCGATGTCCAGTCGGCGATTGCGATGCTTGCCCCAGCATGGGGATTAAAGCCACTACTGGATATCTCCGATGAAGAGGCACGAAATAATCTTGCACGAGTCTCAGTGATGGCACTTTCTTATGTCGCACAATCTGCACGAGGTACTTGGCAACCGATGGTGCCACAATCAGAGGTAGATAAGGCTCACACCGTGGTGGAACGCATGATGATTCGCTGGCGCGGCGAGCCCGATCCATTACATGTTCGGGCTATTGATGCCTATTTCGTCTCAGCCGCGGAACACGGTATGAATGCATCGACATTCACTGCTCGCGTGATCGCATCAACTGGCGCCGATGTTGCAGCCTCAATCTCTGGCGCAATTGGTGCAATGTCTGGTCCACTCCACGGCGGTGCGCCGCTTCGCGTTCTCCATATGATCGAAGCCGTAGAGAAGAGTGGAGATGCCCGACAGTATGTGAAAGATGTGATGGATCGTGGCGAACGATTGATGGGATTTGGCCATCGGGTCTATCGCGCAGAAGATCCGCGCGCTCGTACACTTCGTCGAACTGCTAAAGAGCTAGGTGCGCCTCGCTACGAGGTTGCTTTGGCGCTAGAACAAGCAGCGCTAGCCGAACTTCACGAGCGCTACCCTGAACGCGTCCTTGCCACCAATGTCGAATTCTGGGCTGCGGTCGTCTTGGATTTTGCACAGGTACCTGCACACCTCTTCACCTCGATGTTCACTTCAGCGCGAACAGCAGGTTGGGCAGCGCACATTTTGGAACAGAAGAGGACTGGTCGACTCATTCGGCCATCTGCCCGTTACATCGGTCCTGCGCCACGAAAGCCTGAGGATGTCAAAGGCTGGGATAGCACCATCCATTCGCTCCACAATTAACTTATGGCAGAGCGAGCAGACCAGGTAGCAATTGTCTGGTTCCGTCGCGATTTGCGTTTGATTGACCATCCGGCCCTTTCGGATGCAATTGCCAACTCTGAGGCAATAATCCCGCTCTTTATACTCGACGAGAAGTTGATCAAACACGCAGGGTCGAAGCGATTGGCTTATCTTGCTGCCTCGCTACGGAGCCTTGATCAATCATTGGAGAACAGGCTGCACATTAGAGTGGGCGACCAAGTCGAAGTACTTAAGCACCTAATGTCCCAGCACAATGTTGTTGGGGTATACATCTCAGAGGAGTTCGAACCCTATGGTGTCGCTCGCGACGAACGGGTAGCAGCCGCGGGCATTCCTTTGATCAAAGTGGGTAGCCCATATGCCATCTCTCCGGGGCGAGTTCGAAAACCTGATGGCACCAATTACCGGGTCTATACCCCGTTCTATAAGGGTTGGGTGGTGCACGGTTGGCGCAATCCCATAGCTGCTCCCAAAAAAATCAATGCGATCGCACCGGGTGAGGATGCGCGCAATTTTCCGACTTGGCAAGCGCCCGAGTCCAGCGAAATCTTCGAAGCAGGAGAGGCTGCTGCACATAAACGATGGAAAGAGTTTAAGAGTGGAGCGCTCGCGCATTACGACGAAGCGCGAAATATGGCAGGGATCGATGGTACGAGTAAGTTAAGCGCGCACCTTAAATGGGGTGAGATCCATCCGCGGACTTTGCTAGCCGAACTTGGTTCGAGCAAAGCACATGAGGTCTATCGCAAAGAGATTGCCTGGCGCGAGTTCTACGCCGATGTGCTCCACCATTATCCGCATACTGAGCATGAGTATTACTCACCCCAATTTGCCAAGATGCGTTACGACGAACCTGGTGCAAAGTTCCAATTGTGGTGCCAGGGCAAGACTGGTTATCCCTTCGTCGATGCCGCGATGCGCCAGATAGTCAAAGAGGGCTGGATGCACAATCGAACCCGAATGGTGGTCGCATCATTCTTGGTCAAGGATCTTCATATCGAATGGCAACATGGCGCCAACTTCTTTATGGAGCATTTAGTTGATTTTGATGTGGCTTCAAATAGTCATGGTTGGCAGTGGACTGCCGGGTGTGGCACCGATGCTTCACCCTATTACCGAGTCTTCAACCCCATCGAACAGGGTAAGAAGTTTGATCCTGAAGGAACTTACATTCGAAAGTATGTTCCAGAGCTACGCCATTTAGATAATGAGCAGATACATGAACCCTGGCTCTATCTCGATGGATATAGCCAGGGTTATGTTGAACGGATAGTCGATCACGCTCAGGAGCGGATCGAATCCCTTGCCCGTTTAGAGGAGCTCAAGCAAGGAAGTTAGTGAACTGCCAAGGATCGCTCTGGTCATACTCACGATGATTCCACCCTTTGAAAGGGTCGAATCGAGTTGCCAGTGGATCCCAGTCGACAGCATCAGACCAGAGTGTGCCCAGGTATGGCTCAATCAGCGGCAAGACCTCGCGCCAGGGCAGATCATCGGGTACGAGCAGACCTGCTTCGGGATTAGCCATCGCCCATGCCACAGCGGCATATACCGATGCAGCAACTTGAAGCGTGGTCGCAGATTGACCTGGAGCGAGTAGACGGGCTTGCTCAATCGAGAGCAATGAACCGCACCACCACGATTTAAATGGGTGGCCCATGAGTAAGACACCAAGACGATCCTCGCCACTAATGATCTCTTCATTCATAATGCGTTGATCGCTTTGGAGATTCCATTGGCGCATCTCGGTCTCACGCATTGAGGCGATTGCTGCATCGGTGGGGCAGTATGCGTAGTGAACTGTCGGACGGTAAATCGCTTTACTTCCATCCCAGACCGTCAAGTGATCTGAGAGTGTGAAAGCCTCGCCGTGGCGAATCACCATGCCGGTGGTTTCGCATGATGGCACCCATGAGCGGACCCATGTTGTCGCACCGGGTTGAGCTAAAGCGATTTGATTCTGGGGTCCGACTTTGTGGGTGTAAGCAGTGGGCGGCAACTTCTTCTCGTGCGTGCCCCAACCTAACTCGGCCGGCGCAATGCCCTCTTCATAAAAGCCTTCCACGCTCCAGGTGTTAACGAATTCATCAACGCGTTTTGGTTGATCTGAGATCTGAGTGTCTCGTTCGGCGATGTGAATGACGCGAACATTGAGGGCGTGTGCAAGGGCAGGATAATCGTCAGCGGCAATCGCTTTTTCAACTGTCGCTCCCACTTTCTTCTCGTGCAATGCACGAGTGCCAATCTCAACCAATGCTCGTTTGACCAGATGCGAGACCATTCCGGGATTTGCGCCATGTTCGACAATAGCGGTGGCTCCTGGACTCTTCCAGGATGCTTTCATCTCACGAAGTCGCATGTGCCGGTAGTAAAGAGTTCGCTCTATTGGATCGCGGGTGGAACCACCTGCATAGGGTTCCCACTCCTCTACCGAGGTGTTGAGGTAGAGCACCCCATGTTCATGTGCCCACCCAATGATCGCGTTGGCATCGATATTCCACGCAAGATCCAGGAGAAAATCTCCGGCTGAGAGGTATTTACCTAAGAACTCATCCATATTCTCTCTGGTGAGTCGATCAATAATGTACGAGACACCGCGATTAATCGAGGAGGTAAATCGCTCTCGATTATCTTTGAAATCCACAATTGTTACTTGATGAGGTTCGACGAGTTTGTCGAGAAGGATTGGAACTACACATTGCGAAACTGATCCTGCACCGAGGACAAGCACTCGATTGTGGAATTTTGCGGCCAACGAACCTCCCAATGATGCGATCTGATGTAGAGACGGACCGGAAAAGCGTAGGGCATAAAAGGCAGGGTGATTAACGGGCCGATCGCTTGACTCGATACATCTGTTCATCCGCGCGCTCGAGCGGGTTGCCCTGAGCGTCGATCGCGCTGGCGCCGATGCTCACGCTTACCTCGATCGCCTCTTCGCCGATGTAGAGCGGAGCGGTAAGCGCTCGCTCTAGGCGCCCACTGAGCTCTTGTGAGCGCTCTGCAGGGCGTTGAGTGAGTACGCCGAACTCGTCACCACCCAGGCGAGCGAGATAGCTCTCGGCCGGGAGTGCGGCGCGAAATCGGTGTGCTACCTCTCTCAAGATGCCATCGCCAGCGCTATGGCCATGCTGGTCATTGATTGCTTTAAAACCATCGAGGTCAAGTAAGAGCAGAGTCGATGAGCCATCGAGTGGGATGTTCGAGAGCCGGGTAAGGAACTCACGGCGGTTGCCGACTCCGGTTAACTCGTCAGTGACCGAGAGCTCGCGATGGATCTTTCCTTGCTCCGCCTCTTCGAGCGCCAGGGCCATCCGGATGAAAGCAAGGAGCAGGGTGGCTATCGCGCTGACCAACACCACGCGGGATATCTCGTTTGGATTGAGCGCGTACCAACCCAACATCGAGAGTGCCAGACCTAGGGCCAGGAATATCGCTGGGTAGGTATTCAAGGTTCGCGTAGAACTTCGTGGGAGCACGGGAGCAGCAGCAAAGATCAAGAGCGCAATAAGCCACCCTTCATCAACGAGCCCACCCACGGAGTATTGCTCGTTACTAAAGAGCCATAGATAGCCGATATCACTTAGAGTCAGAATTGCGACCGCGGTGAAGAGCGTGAAGTATTCGCGGGAAACTCCAACACGAATCCCTACCAGTATCAAGAGGAAAATCAGGAGCAAGTCACCTATCGGATAGAAGATGAGTAGGAAGACTTCGCTCGAAGAACTTGCGTTCGTCGTGGCTTCTAGGGCAAGTGCGGCAAGAAGTGCAGAGATTCCAAGAGTGATGATGAGTGAATCAAGAATTTGAGATCGTGAGAGTTTGCCAAGCTGTTGTCCGCGAATAATGTAGAAGAAGAGTGCAGGATAAATGACCAGGTATCCGAGCCCTCCCCACGAAGTGGAGAGCGCTATTTCTGTGACATCAACGAAAGTCGCATAGATCGAACCCAAGGTCCACGAACCGATAGCAATCGCTAATAATCGTTCTCGTTGCACAATCAGCCAGAGCGATGTTGTAAGGAGTATCAGGTTGTAGAGGATTAAATCCCAGAATGTTGATGTACCTGGGAGCACCGTCGCAATACCAAGGTGGATTAGTCCGGCAAGAAGTGGGATAAACCGGAACATAGCTGAACGGTAGGGGAGTATTTGCTGAGAGAGAAGAGTAGTCGGTTCCTTTTGATGCACAGATAGGGCAAACTGGTCAGATGGAAATCAATCGTCGTCATTTCTTATGCGGTGCGATGCTCACTGCTCTCGGTGCCTCTACAGCTATGTCAGCCGATGCAGCGAGTAGCAAGAGCAATAGGGGAATCAAACGCCTCTCTGATGGATCAGTCGAAGTGACTCCAGCTTCAATTAAAGCGCTTGGCAAAGTAGGTGGCGTTGCTCTAATTGGTGATGTGAAAGGCGCTCCAGTGGCACTTGTTCGCTCCAGCGCCAAGCGATATGTCGCACTTGATCTGAGATGCACCCATGCGGGTGTCGCTGTGAAACCTGCGTCAGGTGGTTTCTATTGTGAACCGCAGAAAGGCGGCCATGGTTCGGCCTTCACCGCAACGGGTGCAGTGAGTCAGGGTCCGGCAGAT
>CAZPIJ010000003.1:13814-28899 GCA_964586805.1 uncultured Bifidobacterium sp.
GCCTCTTTCTTTTGCACTGCACGGATCCCGGCCGCTACCACATCCTCAACGCGCAGCCAGAGCGCCTGAGGGATCCCTGACATATTCATCTTGCCGCGCTGGTGAAATTCGGTCCGGGTGAATCCCGGTGCAAGTGCAGTGATGTGAATGCCTTCATCTGCCAGATCAACAGCTAGATACTCAGAGAAAACGGTGACCCAGGATTTTGAGGCGCTGTAAGTGCCGCCGGCGATCCATCCTGCGACGCTACTGACATTGATAATGAAACCTTTTCGTTGGGCACGCATGAAGGGGAGTGCTGCGAAGGAAAGTCGCATCACCGCGTGCACGAGTACTTCAAGGTTGGCGCTTTCAAGGTCTACATCTCCATCGGCAAATCTTTTATTGATCCCGAACCCTGCGTTGTTCACGAGAAATTCAACGCCCCCTTGAGCAAGTCTTCCTTCGACTTGATTGATTCCCGCGCGTTGAGAGAGATCAGCTACTAACACCTCACATTCGATGCCATGGCGATTTTTGAGTTCACCCGCGCGCTCTACTAATCGTGATTGGTCGCGGGCCACAAGGATGATGTCATACCCCATGCTTGCCAGTTGTTCGGTGAATTCAGCTCCGATGCCAGAACTGGCACCAGTGACTAGCGCCCACATCAGCGATCAATAATCCGAAGTGCGGCAGGTGCATGCACCGGAACCACCGGATATCGCGGGGAGATTGGACGAATTCGTGAATAAGGCGCCCCTTGGATCGGGCGAGCATCAGCATCACCTTTATTCGGCCAGAGTGAGATTGCCCGTTCTGCTTGCGCGGAGATGGTCAAAGAAGGATTGACTCCTAGATTGGCGGTGATAGTTGATCCGTCAATTACATGCAAAGTCGGATAGTTCCATATTCGGTGGTAGGGATCGATGACACCCTCTTCTTGGTTGGCGCCGATGACACATCCACCGACAAAGTGCGCGGTAAAAGGTGCATTGACGAGATCGCCCACATGGCCGCCGGCAATTCCACCGTAACGATCTGCGATTCTTCGCGCCGCTTCGTTTGCTACCGGAATGTAGGTCGCATTAGGTCGTTCGCTGTCATTTTCGGAAGTCAGTCTCCAGCCAAGAATTCCTCTTTTACTTCGGACTTTGATAGCCGAATCGACATCCTGCATCACCAAGGCGATGACCGTTCGTTCGCTCCATCTTTTTACATTAAGAATGGTTGCGATAAGCGAAGGTTTCCTGACGATGGTCCGGAGCCATTGTCGTCTGCGTTCTCGAACGCTGGTGCCATCTGTCATTGCGGTCTGTAGAAGTCCCATCAAATTGCTACCTTTGCCATAGCGCACTGGCTCAATATGAGTGTTCTCATCAGGGAAGAATGATGAGGTAATCGCAGCGCCATGACTGAAGTCAATAGATGTGTCCGGCATTATTGCTCCGACTAGCGATTCGCTATTTGTTCGCGAGAGCTCTCCGAGTTTCTCTGAGATTTGTGGCAATCTCCCCGTGGATTTCATCTTATGAAGTAATTTTTGAGTGTTATAGGTCCCTGCTGAAAAAATCACCTGATCTGCAGTGAATACTGTTCTGCGCCCAAAGAGTGCATTGCTCTTTCGGGTTTGGACTAACCATCCTGTGCCTTTTGCTTCGATGGATATCGCGGTGGTCAACGGAAAAACCGCAGCGCCCGCTCCTTCGGCAAGACCAAGGTAATTCTTCGGCAGCGTGTTCTTTGCATTATGGCGACATCCGGTCATGCAACCGCCGCATTGCAGGCAACTCACTCGATCAGGGCCGACGCCACCAAAATATGGGTCGGGCACCAACTCGCCAGGTTGGGTGCCGAAATGGACTCCTAGGGGCGCCATCTTGAATGTATTGCCCACTCCCATCTCGTCGGCAATCTCTTTCATTGCTTTATCTGAGTTGGTGAAGTACGGATTGACTTGAACGCCGAGCATTCGTTCTGCTTGATCGAACCATGGAGTCAGTTCACTCTTCCAGTCGGTGATGTGGCTCCACTGAGGATCAACGAAATATTTCTCTGTCGGTCGGTAAAGCGTATTTGCGTAGACGAGTGAACCGCCACCTACGCCCGCGCCAGCCAGTATCAGAACATTTGGAAGGGCATGGATTCGTTGCAGTCCTGTGAGGCCTAACCGTGGAAAGAAGAGGAATCGATTGAGGCGCCATGAAGTCTTAGGGAAATCTTTCTCTTGAAATCTGCGACCTGCTTCGAGAATACCTACGCGGTATCCCTTTTCGCAGAGACGAAGCGCGCTCACGCTGCCACCAAAACCCGATCCGATTATCAAGACATCGAAATGTTTGGTCATGGAGTCAATTCGCGAGTGATATCGCTTGCATCCTCTTCTCGTAGTCCCCAGCTGGTGCCGTACTCTTCTAATTTATCCAAATATGGTTTAGCAGGGAACCATTCCGGGCCATTTACCCCCTCAGGTTTCCAGGTTCCCTCATGAATGAGCTCCATAGCGATGACCGGGTTGATGGCGGTTTGCCAGACCACAGCCTGGTCACCGTAGTGCTCCATCGACCAGCTGTTGTCCACAACATGATAGAGATAGACCGCCCGCGGTTCTCCATTCTTGTCGAGACCTTTAACCAAGGCTCCAGCGCAGGTTTTGCCTTTCATTCGTGCGCCAAGGGTTGCAGGGTCAGGTAGTGATGCCGAGAGCAAGTCTCGAGGAGATACCGGAATACCTTGGACATCTACGCTTTCCTTGCGATCCATACCAAGCAAATGGATCGTTTTGAGAATCGTGATGAATTGATCACCAAGTCCGTATTTGAAATTGACGCGCTTGGCATCGATCTTCCGCGGAATAAGAACGACCTCTTCGTGCTCAACATTCACACATTGAACCGGACCAATACCCTCGGGAAAGTTAAATGTTTCGATACCGCTAAATGGTTCGGTCGTGAACCATCCACGACCATCCTCCCAAACGATTGGTGGATTGAGACATTCTTCGATTGTGGTCCAAATCGAGAATGATGGGGCAAATTCATAACCCTCGACAACGATATTGGAACCATCGAGAATGGTGATCTGATCGATTCGAGAGAAGAGTTCTTCTGCTGCATATTTAGCAAAGACATCACTAAGCCCCGGCTCGATACCCATTCCAACTAATGCATAGATGCCGCGTTCGGACCAATTCCAATCACGAGCAAATTGTTCATCGCCGAGCTTCACACCAGTTTCACTGTAGGGATAGTGCGGGTGCTGTCGGGAGAGCGACATGGCCATGTCCATGTAATTGGTGTTCTCGATTTCACAGGCAAGGAAAATCGGCATAACGAATCGAGGATCCACCGCATTGATCACAATATCGGGCTTAGTTTTGCGGATGAGATCGCGGATATCTTCCAATTCCGCAGCATTCACTTGGGCTGCCGAAAAGCGGGCATCTTTGACCCGGGTGACGGCATCCTCTGCGCGAACCAATGTCCGATCTGCAATGACCATACTCGAGATAAATGGCCGCCTAGATGCGATGTTGGCTATTGCGCGCCCAACACCGCCGGCGCCAATAACTAGGGCTCTCATAAGAAACAACTCCTGAACTTTGTGTAAAGGCTAATGCATTCGGTAAAAGTCCGCAAAACTACTGGATAATCAGCGATAATCAGAGGTGAAAATGTCCTCGTAGCTCAGTTGGATAGAGCGATCGCCTCCTAAGCGGTAGGTCACCAGTTCGATTCTGGTCGGGGACACTCGTTCAGAATTGATCAATTAAAAATTACTGTGCGATTTCCTAGCAGAAATATTCGATCCTCAGCATAGAGTCGGACCGCCTTAGCAAGAACTCGTCGTTCGATATCCCTACCAATTGCTATCAGGTCCTCTGGCGTTGCTGAGTGGGAAACATGTGCAATATCTTGCTCGATGATTGGACCTTCATCGAGATCCTCTGTAACAAAATGCGCTGTGGCTCCGATTATCTTTACTCCTCGTTCATACGCCTGGTGATATGGCCGAGCGCCTTTGAAACCAGGAAGGAATGAATGGTGGATGTTGATGATGTGACCGGCAAATTGATTGCAGAAATCCTTTGAGAGGATTTGCATATAGCGTGCCAAGACGACGACATCTATATCGAGGGCTTTGATTCGATCCATCATGGCGCTCTCTTGAGAATTCTTATTCTCTCTATCGATCGGTAAATATTCGAAAGGGATTCCGTGAGATTCGACGAGTGTTCGCAGCTCCTCGTGGTTTGAGATCACAAGAGGAATCTCTACCGGCAGCTCACCGAGCTCACGCAAGTAGAGCAGATCTCGAAGGCAGTGGCTCTCCTTGGTCACAAGGACTAATGCGCGAGCCCGTCGGGTGAACTCTCGCACTTTCAAGCTGGGAGAAAATCGGGCCAACTCTCGCGAGAGAACCGCTTCGGCAGCCTCTAAAGAACTTTGAGTCGTGAACCGGGTTCGCATGCAGAACATTCCGGTGATTGGGTCGGTAAATTGCTGGTTCTCGATGATGTTGCCATCGCACTTCAGGACCGCATCGGTCATCGTATGGACGATTCCCGATGTGTCCTTGCAGGTGAAAGTAGCCAGCAGATCCATCTGCGCAGTGTAATTGATGTTTAGTGCGAGATGGAAAAGCGTTTGAGTTTGGCGGGAGCCCACCAGTTCGCATCACCAAACATCCGCATCAAGGCTGGAACTAGTAGCGCTCGCACAACTGTGGCATCGAGAAGGATTGCGAAAGCTACGCCAAGTCCAAGAATTTTGATGGATGTGACCCCGCTAAGTATGAACGCAGCAAAGACCACTGCAAGAATCATTGCAGCTGCTGTGACGATTCGAGCCGATTTCTGCAGACCATAGGCAACCGCTTCGGTGTTGTCTTTGCTCTTCTCATACTCTTCTTTGATTCGAGAGAGCAAGAAGACTTCATAATCCATAGACAATCCAAATGTCGTCAATAACATCAAGATGATCATGCCAGTGTCCACGGTGCCGGTGATCGTGAAATCTCCGAGGAATCGCGCCAGATTACCCTCGATGAAGATCCAGGTGATGACACCAAGGGTCGCACTCAACGAGATGAAGTTGAGGAGTACGGCCTTGATCGGCAGAACAATCGAACCCGTGAAAGCAAAGAGCAGTATTAATACGCTCAAGATCACCCAGCCCAAAGCCTTCGGCAACGCGTCGGCAATGCCATTTTGAGTATCGGTGTAGTCGGCAGCTACTCCTCCAATGAGTAAGCCAGCAGGTGCGGGGATATTGCGAATCTCTTCGATTAATGCCTGTGCATCCCCAGTTCGCGGACTCATCTTGTGAATTGCCTGGAATCTAATGATGCTATTAGCAGTGGTGTTCTCTGTGATGTGAGTGATGCCAGAGATATTCCTTATCTTCTCCTTATACGAAGTTATCTCTTGCGGCGAAAGATTCTTCGCACCATCGATGAAAAGGAATTCAACAGGAGTGGCTTCGCGCCCGGAAAAGCGCTCATCGATGAGTTGTGAAGTTTGTGCTACCGGATGTGACTTCGGAAGAACGGTGACATCGGTTTGGCCAAAAGCAATATTGCGAATTGGCGCAGCAAATATCCCGAGAAGAATCAGAGTAAGAATGGTGATGGTGAGGGGCTTTCGCATTACAAAGCGCGCTAGATCTGCCCAGCGACCCTCCTCTTTTGGCGTGATTGAGGATTTCTTGATTACCCACTTATCGATCTTGGTACCAAGAAGGGCTAGCGTCGCAGGAAGGGGGATAAGGGCGCCAATTACAGCGAGCGCAACTACTGCAATTCCCGCGTACCCGAATGATTTCAAGAAGTTAAGCGGGAAGAAGAGCAACGAAGCTAATGTCACAAGAACAGTTAGTCCGGAGAAAAAGACTGTTCTGCCAGCGGTAGCGACAGTGCGAATCACAGCCTCTCGGATACTTTTACCTTGATGGAATTCCTCTCGAAATCTGTTGACAATAAGAAGGGAGTAGTCGATTCCTAATCCAAGCCCTAGCCCAGTAATCAAATTCAGCGCATAGATACTGACATCAGTCACCAGGGTCAGCAGATAAATAATGAAAAATGCTCCAAGAATTGCGCTGATTCCAACAACTAGCGGCATAGCTGAAGCAATTACTCCGCCGAAAACAAAGAGGAGCAGAATGAAGACGAGCGGTATCGCAATCGACTCAGATTTTTTGAGGTCATCACTTATTTTTGTATTTAGGGCATCGCCCACTGCTCCGGTTCCGGTGTAGTAGATATTCAAACCTTCGAACTTGCTGCCGATTTGCTCTTCAACCTTCTTTGCAACGGCACTTAGACCATCGAAAGAATCATCTTTAGAGTAAGCGAAAAGATATCCAGCTTTACGGTCTTTGCTCAGCAATTGTGGCGAACCAGTTGACCAATAAGAGATTACTCGCGTAATGCCTTCTGTCGACTCGACTTTTGCGGTAAGCGCATCGACTTTCTGGCGAACTTGCAGATTGTCTACAGTCACACTTGGCGAATCCACAACAAGAATAACTGCGGGATCTTCAACCTTAAATTCAGATTTGAGATATTCGAATGCTCGCGATGACTCACTTCCAGGATCGTTGTATCCGCCTCCATCCAATTTCCCAAAGGCTTGGAAGCCAATTGCGCCGGCGACAATAATCAGGAGTAAGGAGGTGATAAGTACAGATTTGCTCTTTGTTGCGACTAGTCGGCCGAGTCTTTCGAACATTTCATCCCATCTTGTAGGTCAGGTCAGTTGACTTGAGCGTGCTCATGCCGCCATAATGTAAACAATGTTAACACTCAAGCGCAAAGGCACTGACTACCATCACGGGGATTTGAAATCAGCAGCGGTTATCGCTGGTCGGAACCTCATCGCCGCCGGCGGACTCCAGGCTCTGGGGATCCGGCGAGTGGCAGAGAAGATCGGCGTCACTCCTGCGGCGCTCTATCGCCACTTCGCATCGCTGGAAGATCTGCAATGCGAGATATCAGGGTATATCCGCTCCGAGATTGGCGAATTGATGCTTTCGCGCCGCGAGCAGGTCAAAAAACTTCGTAATCCAAAGAATTATGAGATCGAGAAGTTTCGTGCAATCGGTGATGCATATGTGGATTTTGCAGATAGCAATCCTCGCCTATTCGAGGTCGCCTTCATTCACCATCAAAACCAGAGCATCGGTGAGTACAGCGAATTGGCCTGGCAGATTTTGAACGAGAGCATCGAGAGCTTTGTTGCCTTAGGGATGACACCGAAAGAGAATCTTCAGAAAGCGCCGTTGGTTGCGTGGAGTTCGGTACATGGCCTTGCTACCCTTATTGCAAATAGATCAATTGCTCCCTCAGAAGTGGAATTTTTTCGTAGGACCGTGATGGATGGAGTGCAAGATGCACTTTTCAAAGATTAGGGAGCAGTAATGGGACCAGAGGATTCTGAAACTTCACCCCAAGATATTGATCAGGAAGAGAGCCAAAAGGGCGCCTCCCGTGACGAGGAGATGCTTCGCGATCGACCGCCACATCATTAATCTGTTTACTAACTCGGTAAAGATTGCCGTGATTGTGACTGCTAAACCGATAGCCTTTTTAATTTGTCGCCGATCGAAAGGTGTGGTGATTCTTAGGAATGCTCGTTCAAGTGTTCGCATCGCGAGAGGGTGACATAACAGTGTTCGTACTTGAAAGATTTACTCTTTCGCTGTGGAGCTTGAGCCGCTGCTGGCTGAAGGTCCTTCGGTTGGGCCACCACCGCGAGAATCAGTTCGATAGAAGCCTGAGCCCTTGAAGTGCACGCCCACTGGCGCAAACACCTTCCGAGCGACCGCCGAGCACTCAGGACAGAGTTGCTCGGAAGAATCAGAGAACGACCGACTTGCCTCGAAATCCAGGGAGCAGACATCGCAGAAATACTGATAAGTCGGCATCTTCCTCCCTCTACACTCAAGACCAGCGCCCTAGGTGCGCGGGGGCAAGTTTAGAACCGTGGGACGATTGGTGCGAATCAGGTTGGTAACAGGGGAGCCGCCGATGAGGATGAACCAGACCGATAGGGCAGGACGAAGGCTTGCTGCCATTCTGGTTGCACTCGCATTCGCACTCTCATTTTTTAGTGTGAGCGCACCCGCCTATGCCTTCGACTTAGTCAGTGCTGACCCTGCTGTTAATTCCACTATCGCTACAGCGCCGAGCGCAGTGACGCTGACTTTCTCTAGTGAGATAACAGAGACAGGGAGTTCACTCAGCGTTCGCGCACCAAGCGGTCTTGGTGTTGATGATGGGTCGCTACTTATCGATGGGCCAACAGCTCTTATCGGGTTGAAGAAATTGGACGAGGGCGGCAGATACACCGTCACTTATCAGTTCATGAGCATCGATGGCGAGTTGCTCACCGGAAATTACTCCTTCACCTACGACGCACCCGCTGAGATCGCTGCGCCCTCTGCCACCCCCAGTCCAAGCTCAGCAGTCTCAGAAGAGGCAGTAAGCCCGGCAGAAGCCACGGGTAAGAGTTCGCGCGTTACAGACATCTTCATGATCGCGTTATTGGTCATCTCATTCTTGGTACTGGTCTTCGTTGCTCGCTCATTGCGTAATCCGAAAAGTAAAAGACGAAAGAAGAAATGAATTCCCTTTTCAAGTATCTCTCGATTGCGAGCGCATTCTCACTAGTAGGAATCCTGACAGCTTTGGCCTTCTTGGTGTCAGAGATCGAAGGTTACTTCCAAGAACCAGGCAGAAAGCTCAAACGCATACTCTCGCCGCTGGCGGCAATATGGTCACTGTCTTCCATCGGATACTTCTTGAGCGAACTAGCAATTATCGTCAACCAACCTTTGTTGAATGTATTCAGCGGCAATGTAATTCGCTCTTTTGCATTACAGGTAATTCTGGGGAAAGTTTTGCTGATCAATGTGGTAGCAGCACTTGTTGTTTTGGTGCTTGCTCCTTTCATCAAAAGAACTGGTGGCGCGATTGGGCTCCTTGCAATCACAGAGATTGGCTTACTTGCTCCCTATCTTGAGAATCACAGCGCTTCTTCAGGAAATCACATGTTGGCCGTGGGATTGATATTGGTTCATCTCTTCGCTCTTTCGCTATGGATAGGAGGGCTAGTCGCCCTAGCGTTATTGCCAAAGGAGGAGCGCAACCTTGCAGCTCCTCGGTTTCATATTATTGCGCTCTGGTCGTTGGTTGCCGTAGCGCTATCGGGGTCGGTAAACGGATGGGTACGGCTGGGAACGCTCGCAAATCTCACTACTGATTACGGTTTACTCCTTCTTGCCAAGTCGGTCTTACTCGTACTGATCTTCGCTGTAGCGTTTGGCTTTCGCCGTCGACAGAAATCCGATTTCGATGATGCCAGATTAAGTAGGCAACTAGGCATCGAAGGTGCGCTCTTTACAGTCACCATGCTCGCAGCAGTAATCCTCGGACGAACTGCGCCACCACAAATTGCTGATACGCAGCCGATTAATCCGATTCTTGGCGGCCCAATGCCACAAGCGCCAACAATCTCCCGAGTCTTACTCGGCTACCAGCCAAATGGACTATTTCTGGCCATCCTGCTGCTATTCGTACTCCTCTATATACGAGGTGTGGTCGTGCTCACCCGCCGCGGCGATAAGTGGCCGATCAATCGCACAATCTTTTTTGCGCTTGGGATCAGTGTTGCTGATTTTGCCGTCAATGGCGGCCTTGGTCTCTATTCGCATGTTGCATTCTCCTTTCATATGGTCGCGCACATGGTCCTTGCCACACTGGCACCAATTGGAATTGCGCTAGGCGCACCTATCACGCTTGCTCTTCGTACTTTGCCTGCCGGAAGATCGCCCCAAGAACGAGGAGTTCGTGGCTACGCCCTTGCGCTCCTACACTCACGATTTGCAAAGTTCTTTACTAATCCCATCGTGGCGATGATTGTTTTCGATGCGTCGATGTTCGCACTGTATTTCACAGATTTGTTCTCTTGGCTAATGAGCTACCACTTTGGCCACTTCTTTATGGAGATGCACTTCTTCATAGCTGGCTTTCTCTTTTTTGCCGCAATCATCGGAGTGGATCCTGTCCCCAATAAATTGCCATTCATAGCTCGAATCGTCGTGATACTTGCTGCTATGAGTATTCACGCCTTCTTCTCGGTCTCATTGATGTCCTCGAGCGTTCTGGTCGATGGAGGATATTTCGCATCCCTTGATCGTCCGTGGTGGCCAGACTTGCTCGCCGACCAAAAGAGTGGCGCAGCCTTTGGTTGGGCTTTTGGCGAGGTGCCTATCTTGCTTGCACTCGCTGCAACATTTGTGCAATGGGTACGGTCGGACTCTCAAGAAGCTGCCCGAATCGAACGGAGCGCAGAGCGAGCCCGAGCCGCCGGGACGCCAGATGAATGGGAGCGGTACAACGCCTATCTCAAATCCCTCGATGAGCGAGATCAGCGGTAGCGGACAACCAATAATTCTGGGTTAATTGCCTCATGGAATCCCTCTTCTCATTGCCTGCGGAGTATCAAGCGCTCCGCGAATCGGTTCGGGCATTGGCCGACTCGAAGATTGCGCCGTTCGCGCGCGAAGTCGATGAGCAGGCTCGCTATCCGAAAGAGGCTGGTGAAGCTTTGCAGAGCGCCGGTCTGGCAGCAGCGCATGTACCCGATGAATTTGGCGGCGAAGGCGCAGATGCTCTTGGAGTGGTGATTATCATCGAAGAGGTCGCGCGAGTTTGCGGTTCTGCCTCTCTGATTCCTGCGGTGAACAAACTTGGCTCACTCCCGCTCATGTTGGCTGGAAATCTAGAGCAGAAGCAACGATGGTTACCTGCGCTTGCTCAGGGGCGAGGATTCTCCTATTGCCTCTCAGAATCTGAAGCCGGCTCCGATGCCGCAGCTATGCGCACCAAGGCAGTGCGCGCCGAAGGCGGTTGGATTCTTAATGGAAGCAAGAAGTGGATCTCGAACGCAGGAGAATCTGAGTTCTACACCGTTCTGGCAAGCACCGATCCAACAAAGGGTGCCAAAGGAATTTCGGCATTCGTTGTGGAGAAGAGCGATAAGGGGCTCTCATTCGGTGCACACGAGAAGAAGATGGGTTTCCGTGGATCGCCAACTCGCGAAGTCTACTTCGATGATGTGCATTTAGATGCAGATCGAATGTTGGGTGAAGAGGGAACTGGTTTTGCTTTGGCGATGAAGACCCTTGATCACACTCGAATCACGATTGCAGCTCAAGCACTCGGAATCGCTCAAGGTGCATTCGAGGTAGCAAATGAATATGCACACCAGCGCAAACAATTCGGAAAGGCAATCTTCGATTTCCAAGCGATCCAATTCATGCTTGCCGATATGGCGATGAAAATTGAGGCTGCTCGTCAACTTACTTATGCTGCCGCAGTCAAAAGCGAGAATTCAACTGGTGATCTCACATTCTTTTCAGCAGCGAGCAAATGCTATGCAACTGATGTTGCGATGGAAGTGACGACCAACGCTGTACAAGTTCTCGGGGGGTATGGATATGTCTCTGATTATCCGGTAGAGCGGATGATGCGAGATGCCAAACTCACCCAGATTTACGAGGGAACCAACCAAGTGCAGCGCATTGTTATGGCTAGAAATCTTCCGCAATAACAGGATTGCTCGCGTCCTCGCTTCAGAATTTCGCTAATGAAATCGTGTAATACCTAACTCGGTAGCAGCAGCGTCGACCCTAATGTCATGCGCTTCTTCGGGTAACTCTTCATTTGTCAGAGAGAGGCTTTCGATGAGCGCAACCTTCCATCCGGAGAGTGTCAATAGCGCGCGATCAAAAGAGCCACCACCTTGGCCCAATCGAACTCCTCGGCGATCTATAGCAAGTGCGGGAATAATCACGACATCAACTGACTGAAGTATCTCCAATCCAACTTTTTCTCCTTCATTCAACCATGTCAGTGATTTATCGCTATTCAACTCTGGAAGGAGCAGCACTTTTCCTTGTCGGCGGAGCTCATCGTTGAGGGCCGCAGTCTCGGGTTCGTCGCCATATGAGAGAAACGAGGCAATTATTTTTCCGTTCTTCACTTCCGCGCACGCGAGCAGCACCTCTGCTGGCTTTGCACGATCAGTCGCTGCCGAATTTCGGCGAAGTTCCCGGAAGTGCCCTCGCGCCTGTTCCTTGCTGACCATGGCAAGAGCGTAAGGTGTAACCACTATGGGAAGGCAACCACTGCTCCGGCATGCCGTGATACCAGCGGCTGGACTTGGCACTCGTTTTCTCCCTGCCACTAAATCGATTCCCAAAGAGAT
Source organism: uncultured Bifidobacterium sp. (assembly GCA_964586805.1). Classification (GTDB taxonomy): domain Bacteria; phylum Actinomycetota; class Actinomycetes; order Nanopelagicales; family Nanopelagicaceae; genus IMCC26077. The sequence continues at coordinate 26,065 of CAZPIJ010000003.1, forward strand.
GCTCCCTGTTGTCGATAAGCCAGCAATCCAATATGTGGTCGAAGAGGCATACGCCGCCGGATTCTCAGACCTATTGTTGATTACCGGTCATAACAAGGGATCGTTGGTTGATCATTTCCAGCAAAGCCCAGAATTAGAGCAGACCCTCCACGATCGAGGAGATAGCGATCGTCTCGATGCGCTCCGCGCGCTCAACAAGTTACCCGCAATACAGACCGTTCGCCAAGAGAGTGCACGAGGCTTGGGTGATGCAGTGCTCACCGCTGCCGAGCATGTGGGCGATCATCCATTTGCGGTCTTGTTAGGCGATGATTTAGTCGAACCGAGCGATCTGCTCTGGCAGCAGATGCGCGCAGTTCACCAGGAGTTCGGCGGGTCGGTATTGGCGCTTATGGAAGTTGCTGATGTCGATATCCCGAAATATGGAATTGCTCAGGTCTCCGAACTAGTCGAGCTCTCTGGATTTGCATCGGCAACGAGTGCGCGAGTACTTGATCTGGTCGAGAAACCGACAAAAGAGCAAGCGCCAAGCAACCTTGCGATCATTGGGAGATACATCCTTGCCCCTGAGATCTTTTCGGTACTACGCCACACATCCGTCGGACGAGCTGGTGAGGTGCAGTTGACCGATGCCATCTCTACATTGGCGCGTGATGAGCGGATCGCTGGTCCAGTTCATGCAGTCATCGCTAAAGTGCGCCGCTTCGATACTGGAGATAGGTTAAGTTATCTCAAGACAGTCGTGGAGTTCGCAGTAGATCGTGATGATCTCGGTGGAGAGTTCTCCGCCTGGTTGAAGGGATTTGTTCGAGGCCTTGATGATTAGCGTTGATACATATCTCCAAGAAGTACTCTCGATAGCGCACCCTCTAGCGCCGCTAGATATGCCGTTACTTGATGCTCATGGTGCAACCCTTGCCCGTGATGTGTACGCAGGGGAACGGTTGGTGCTCAAAGGTGGTGGCCGAATTCGTTCGATTCATGTGGGGCTAGCCGCATCGATTGGACTCGACCATTTGCCTACTCGCCCACATCCTCGCGTGGTCGTAATCTCCGCGGGTGAGGATCTCACTGAACCGGGTCACGCGATCGATGCCCAGCACTCATACGAGACCAACTCTTGGTTGCTCACCACAGCAGTGCGCGAAGCCGAGGCAATTGGTTATCGAGTCCACACCATTCCCGATACTTCGGAGCAGTTAAAGGATTTAATCGAGGATCAATTAGTCCGAGCCGATCTTGTGGTCATTAGCAGCGGCGCGCGATCGGTCGAAATGATGCGGTCGGCACTGAGTGCATTGGGGGAGATGAGCGAACGAGAAGTTGCTATGGAACCCAGTGGACACCATAGCTACGGGATAATCGGACCAGATCGAACCCCGGTCATTACTTTGCCATCGAGCTCTGCCGGGGCATATATATCGTGTGAACTCTTCGTGCGCCCAATGATTCGTCAGATGCTAGGGCGGAAGAATCTTTCGCATCGATCGTTAACTGCGCGCTTAGCCGGAATCACTGGCAGCGAAAATCCATTACATGGCGCTCCAAGCGCTCGCCGTTATCTTGAAGCACTGATTACTCATAAAGATGAGGTACTTGTAGCTACCCCAGTGAGCGATAGCAACCGCGCTGAGGCGAATGGCCTCATTGTGTTAGCCGAATCCACTACCTCTAAGGGTGAAGGCGACGAAGTCCAGGTGATTCTGATAGATCGGCGCGCTGAGTAAGTGGAGCTGGGCGACGGGCAGATTCGACTGCGACCGATCGGCTATCGCGATTTGGGTTGGTGGGCAGAAGCTCGTCGGGAGAACGAGGGTTGGCTTGCGCCTTGGGAGGCCACTTATCCCGACGGTAGCGGTCAAGCGCCCAGCCTGCGGGAGATGATCCGAGCCTTCAAGAAGGATGCTCGTCGCGGTGGTTCTGAGAATTATGTGATCATCAAGGATGGCGAACGAGTGGGTTTTATCGCCCTGAGTGGGATTGTTTACGGCCCTTCGCGCTTTGCCTTCATCGGTTACTGGATCATCGAGCGCTTTGCCAACCAAGGAATCACCTCCCGCGCGGTGAAATTACTTCGCGATCATGCCTTCACTGACCTGCGCCTTCATCGCATTGAGATCAATGTGCGTCCTGAGAATCACCCCTCGATCCGAGTTGCGATGAAAGCTGGTTTCGAATTAGAGGGCAAACGCTCGAAGTATCTCCACATTGATGGTGCCTGGCGCGATCATCTCTGCTTTGTCGCCACACTCGAATAGCGACGCCTTACCTCCCAAGTTTTCCTGGCGGTGGCTCGTATTCTTTTCCTACCATGAGTTCTGGATTGATTTACTTTGCCGTCATTGCGCTCTGGGTCGCTTATTTCCTCCCACGATGGCTCCGCTCACATGACGAAGTCTCTGAGAGTAAGAGTCTGGAGAGATATCGAAGTGCGATGCATGTGGTATCGATGAATTCTCCTGAGCGCTCGTACATGACTCGCGCAGAACTTGCAGAGCGAGCAGCTCGAACATTGCGAAAGCGACAGATAACGCTCATCACTCTATTGCTCTTCTTCGTCGCAACATTTGCGTTTGCTATCACGAATGTCATTCCATTGAAGTCGATGCTCTTGCCAACCTCACTTCTCCTTATCTTTGTCGTACATGTTCGTCGACAAAAAGTACAAGAGGATGTCACTCGCCGACGCCGCATGGCTGCGATGAAGGGCAAGGGTTCTACTTACAACTTCGCTGAAATTACCTATCGAACTCCTGAGGCCGATGTCAGTTCGTGGATCCCAATAGACCATTCGCGAACTGTGACCATCATCCGAAACGAGGCTTGGCAGCCTAA
>CAZPIJ010000004.1:0-11418 GCA_964586805.1 uncultured Bifidobacterium sp.
AGAGTGAATTCCAGATTTAGATGATGAGTATAGCCCTACAGTCAATCAATTCCTGATTGCATAACCAATCGCTAGTGACGACGCTACAGCCACCCATGCTTGATAGGGAATAAGCGCAATTCCCACTCCAACTGATGCACGAAAGGTGAGTATCAGGATTGGAATCGTTAGTAATGCGGTTATGGGTAGCGCAATAGCTGAACCAACGAGATTATGTGGAACATAGAAAAGGTATGACCAAAGCAGGGCAGCAACAACGCTCAAAGCGAAGAGAGCAATCCAAGTGATGACTAGAGATCGAGAGAGATTTCGTGAGACTGCGAAAGCACTGATTCCGAGCACGATGAAGTTATAGGGCCAGATGATTCCGAAAATCCAATCTGGTGGTTGCCAAGCGGGGCGATTAAGCGAGAAGTACCATGACGAGTTACTACTCACCCAGAAACCGGCGCCAATTGCATAGATGGATACGAGAGCAATTCCGACGACAGCAGCAAGTGTCCGCCAACTTTCCATGTAATAAATCTATCAGCGTGCGCTACCTTTTACGCTATGGATATGACCGAATTTATTCGCTCACAACTTGGTTTAATGAAAAGTACTCATAAGAGTGAGCTGCGAGTGTGCATGGTCTGTCTTGGAAATATCTGCAGATCGCCGATGGCTGCAGCTGTGCTGAGCAATAGAGCGCACGAGATCACTTCAATCAAAGTCCTTGTTGATAGCGCGGGGACTGGAGCATGGCATATCGGTGAAGGACCGAATTTTTCCTCTGAGGCAACATGGCGCAAGGCTGGGTATGAATATGAACATACGGCGCAACAGTTTGCGGTTGACTTTTTCTCGTCACGAGATTTGATTCTCGCAATGGATTCGAGCAACTACCGGAACATTCTGAAGATGGCCAAGAGTCCAGCAGATACGAGAAAGGTTTTCTATCTGCGCCAGTTCGACCCACTTTTGCGACAGATCGACCCCGCAGGCCCAGAGGCAAAAGAGCTCGAAGTGCCAGATCCATACGGCCTAGCCGACCGAGCCTTTGAAAAGGTCCTGGAAATGGTGGAAGATGCTGTCGACGGATTGATTGAATTTCTGAATAGCTAAGCGGAGGCAAGATGCGTGCAGCACGATTCCACGGCGCGAAAGATCTACGGATCGAAGAGGTGGCCAAACCCTTAGTACCAGAGGGGCAGACACTCGTTGCGATGGAGCGGGTGGGAATTTGCGGCACCGACCTCGAGGAATATCTCATCGGTCCGGTCATTATTCCTTCACACCGAATGCCAATGATCATCGGTCATGAATATATCGGCCGAGTCATCGAAGACCCTCTAGGCAAATTTACGCCAGGGACTCTCGTGATACCTGATGGCATCGTTGGTTGTGGTAGTTGCTTCCATTGTGTTCGTCATGAAGAAGGTCGTTGCAAGAAGTATGAGTGCATTGGCCTTACCTGTGATGGTGGCATGGCTGAGTTCATGGCCACTGATCCACATCGATGGATTGAAGTTCCAAGCCATGTTTCCCCAGAAGTTGCAGTCTTCGCAGAACCTATGTCCGTTGCGGTGCGTGCGATGAATAAAGTTCCGTTGGTTCCAGGCGCACGAATCGCAGTCACAGGTGGTGGAACAATTGGTATCTTGATTGCACAAGTAGCTCGTTCATTTGGCGCAGTACAGGTAGTTGTCTACGAACCCAATCCAGTTCGTCAAGCGGTGGCAGAATCCCTCGGATTCGAAACCCTTAATCCTCTAGTTGAGAAGGAATGGGCGCATTACGAGGAGTTCGACGCGCTTTTAGAGTGCTCTGGTGTCAAAGGCACGACTGCAAAATCACTCGACAAGATTCGCAACGGTGGCACCCTCGTGCTCGTTGGTTTCAGACCAGAAGAAGAGAGTTTTCACCTACTGAATTTCGTCTTAAGTGAGAAACAAATCGTAGGAACCGCAGCTCACATGTGGGATGTTGACATCGCGGCATCAATTGCACTACTTGCCGGGAATTCCATCGACACCAAACCATTGCTCACGGATGTCATCGCTCTTGATGAAGTAGTCAGCAAGGGTTTCGATCGACTAGTGAAGGATAAGAATGCCTTCAAGATTGTCGTCGATACCACCCGCTAAACGCAGGTCAGTTTTGAGGGAACCCTAGGTTGATGCCACCATGGCTTGGGTCGAGCCATCGACTGGTAACGACTTTTCCACGAGTGAAGAAGTGCACACCCTCAGTACCGTGCGCGTGAGAGTCGCCAAAAAGCGAATTCTTCCAACCACCGAAAGAGTAATAAGCAACTGGGACTGGTATTGGAACATTGATGCCAACCATTCCAACAAGCACCTCATTTTGGAACTTTCGAGCAGCGCCACCATCATTGGTGAAGATTGCAGTGCCATTTCCATATTGGTGTGAGTTGATCAAGTTCAACCCCTCTTCATAACTCTGCACTCGGATAACACTCAAGACTGGTCCGAAGATTTCATCTTGATAAATAGCCATCGAAGGTTTGACATGATCAAAGAGTGTTGGTCCAAGCCAGAAACCTGCACTCGCACCATCTATTGAGGTGTTGCGACCATCTTCGACAAGAGTGGCACCCTCATTGAGCCCCTTTGCAACATAGGAGGCAACCTTCTCTCGATGCACCTTGGTGACAAGTGGCCCCATATCGCTACCTTTTGTGCCATCTCCTGTCTTTAACTTCTTCATCCGCTCATGGATTTTCCGAACTAATTCATCACCGATTGGTTCTACCGCAACGACAGCAGAGATGGCCATGCAGCGCTCTCCTGCGGAACCAAAACCTGCGTTGACGGCCGAATCTGCAGTCAAGTCAAGGTCGGCATCAGGTAGTACTAGCATGTGATTCTTCGCGCCACCGAGAGCTTGGACTCTCTTGCCATTCTTCGTGCCATTCTCGTATACATATTTTGCAATTGAGGTAGATCCCACGAAAGATACTGATGCGATATCAGGATGCTCTAGCAGCCGATCGACCGCTACTTTGTCACCATGAATGACATTGAAAACCCCATCTGGTAGTCCAGCTTCCTTCCAAAGTTTTGCGACAAAATTTGAAGCAGAGGGATCCTTTTCGCTTGGTTTGATGAGAACAGTGTTTCCAGCTGCAATAGCGATGGGAAAGAACCACATGGGCACCATCGCAGGGAAATTAAACGGTGAGATGATCGCGCACACGCCAAGTGGTTGACGGATGGAATAGACATCAACGCCTTGGGATACGCCCTCGGAGTAGCCACCTTTGAGAAGATGGGGGATTCCGCAGGCAAATTCGACGACTTCTAATCCACGAGTCACTTCTCCTAATGCGTCGGAGAGCACTTTGCCATGTTCAGAAGTAATAATCGCCGCAAGCTCCTCTTTTCTTGAATTGAGCAGATGTCGGAAGGCAAAAAGAATTTGCACTCGCTTGGTCAGTGATGTCTGACTCCATGAGGCAAATGCGATTTTTGCCTCTGCCACTGCCGAATCAATCAATGCTTCGTCAGCAAAATCGACAAGTTTGGTCACAGTACCAAGGGCAGGGTTGTAGACCTCGCCATGGCGTCCACTCTTGCTTGTGACTTCTGAACCGTTCACCCAATGTTTGACTGAATCCACGATTAACTCTCCCTAGTGACTGACCAGTAGTATTCCATCACTTCGACACTTTTGGAATTATCACGATTGAAGTAAGTGCAGGGGAGCGATCTTGACATCTACACAATTGGACTCGCAGCCAATCCGAAGTTGGCTTCCAAGCTATATCTCCCTTGGGATCGTCTGGGGCGCCTCCTTCCTTTTTATTGAGAAAGCACTCACTTTCCTCACTCCGGTCGGCGTCACCTTCTTCCGCTGCTTTTTCGGTGCAGCCACTCTCTGGATACTTGTATTGCTGAAGAGATTTAAGCCCACTTTCAATTTGAAACTGCTTGCGCACCTCTGGATTGTCGGGTTGCTTTTGAATGTTATTCCGGGAGTGTTATTCGCATTTGCACAAGAGCGAGTCTCTTCGATACTCGCAGGAATCATGAACGCTCTCACGCCAATCATGAGCGTTTTGATGATCCTGCTTGTCTTCAAAAGTGAGAAATTGAGTGCGAACAGAATTTTAGGAATAGTTCTAGGATTCATTGGAGTTTTGATTATTCTGATAGTTGGTGAATCGATTGGTTCATTTTCCTGGAGCGCATTTTTTGCGCTGTTCATTGCGGTGCTTTGTTATGGAATTGCTTTCCCGTATATGACAAAGTTTGTGATTCCTCATAAGGTTCCAACAGAGATTCTTGCAACTTTCCAAGTCTCACTATCTACTCTCACCCTATTACCGTTTGCGATCTATCATGGTGTCGATTCCTATTCACCATCTCTTGCAGCAGGCGCATCAATCCTGGCGCTGGGTATCTTGGGAAGTGGCTTTGCTTACCATTGGAACTTTAGAATTGCCACCTTAGTCGGACCATCGATTTCAAGTACAGTCACTTATATAACTCCAGTGGTAGCGGTGGTGCTTGGGTTATTGCTGCTCGGTGAGCCGCTAACTTGGAATGAGCCAGTAGGGGGTTTAATTCTCTTAATAGGTAGCGCATTAGCCCAGGGTAGATTCAAGCTCGTGAAGGAGTAGTCATGGCAGCCGTAAGCAACATATTTCTTGTCCTACATTTTGTCGGCTTGGCAGCACTTTTCGGTGGTTTTCTCGCGCAGATGTCGGCGCAGGCTAAATCTGTCTCGAGCGGCATGCTTCATGGCGCAGTGCTCTCCCTCGTTGCTGGACTTGTCCTTGTCGGCGTTCGATATCCACTCAATGACCAAGATGCAGCTGCCTACCCGCTTTATGACAATGCAAAGATTGCAGTAAAACTTCTTATTCTCTTGGTCATCTTGATTATTGGTTATACGAGCAAGAAGAAGAGCAAAGCTACTGGAGCAGGTGACACCGGAGCGTGGGCGACGATAGGACTTTTAACTTTTACCAATATCGTCATCGCCGTTTTTTGGTGATAGGTGTTGTAGACCCCAGGCATACATCGCGATAGCACCAGCTGCCGATGCATTGATCGATCGAGTCGAACCATATTGTTCGATGGCTAAAACAACCTCGCACACGGCGACCGCCTCGTCGGACATTCCCGAACCTTCTTGACCAAAGAAGAGAATGCAGGCTCGAGGCAGCGGGCGATGTTCGAGTCGCTCACTGACATCGAGGTTATCTATGCCAATAATCGGAAGATCCTGCTGCCTAGACCACTGAGCAAAATCTGCGACCGTCGAGTGATGATGCACACTCATGTATCTATCGGTGACCATGGCACCTCGTCGATTCCAATCGCGTTTTCCGACAATATGGACACCAGCAACATTGAATGCATTGGCAGTCCGAATAAGTGAGCCGATATTTAAATCATGTTTCCAATTCTCAACTGCAATATGAAGGGGATTCCTTTTGGTATTCAAATCAGCAACGATTGCTTCTACCTTCCAATATCGATAGCAATCAAGGACATTTCGCTGATCACCATTCTCAAGAAGTTCAGGGTCATATTGATCGCCGACAGGCCACGGTTTGGAATGCGGTCCGACGCCAACAAAGGGATAGAATTCCCCTGCACCTGGCTCAGTTGTCATGTGTTGCACTCCAAGTAAAAATGATGATGATAGGAGTCTAGTGGGGGCGTTACTCGCGTTGATCTCCAGCGTCACTTGGGGTCTGGCTGACTTTCTAGGAGGTCTGGCATCACGCCGGACTCGTATCGTGCGCGTGTTGCCAATCTCGTATCTCTCTGGCGCGATTGTTGTGACAATCTTCTCGATATTCCTCATACCCGGAAATCTCAACGGCGACTCCTATTTATATGGCTTCTTTGCCGCCTTCTTTGGAGTTCCCGCAATCGCACTCCTATATGTGGCCTTGCGTCGAGGGCCAATGGGCATCGTCTCTCCGATTACAGCGCTCATGGCGGGTTTCGTTCCGGTGATTACTGGCTTACTACGAGGGGACCAGGTCTCAGGTATCGGCTATTTTGGAATGGCGCTGGCGGCTCTCTCGGTAATCCTTGTTAGCCAAGAACAAAAGAGTGAAACGACGCAGCGCATAACAATGAGCACGCTTTTGATTTGTGTGGCTAGTGGGACATTGATTGGTTCCTACCTAACTGTGCTCGGGCTAGCACCAAGTGATCAAGGAATCTGGACTTCTACCATTGCTCGCTGGTTTGGATTTATTTTCGTTGGTGCTTTTTTCTTGATTCGACTCAAATCAATTTCAAAGGACGAAAAGAGCCAACCATTTCCATGGACGCTAGCAATCGTTGCCGGAATTTTTGATGCTTCTGCCAACGGGATTTACCAAGTTGCAACACAGAAAGGCGTGCTGGCAATCGTGGCTGTGTTGGCATCACTGTATCCTGCGGCAACGGCGCTCCTTGCTCGGTACATTCTTAATGAGCGGCTACGAGTGATTCAGAATATTGGAGTGGTCTTGGCACTAGCAGCAGCCGCGTGCCTCACGATGGCATAAAGATGGCATAAAAATGTCTATAGATCTCCGACGCCGATTCCGATCCCGATCCCGATTCCGATTCCGATTCAGTTTCATGACTCGATCTCTCGTGCTATTCGTCACGGTTCTTATTTCGCTTGCCTCATCTCTACAAAGTAGTCAGGCGATATCTTCGTTGAGCGAATTAAAAATTTCTGAAGAAGAGATTTCGGCAATCCAGAATCGACAGATCAAGGTTGCGGGCGCGCTAGCACCACTTATCGATAGGGCAACCTTTGCCAGGGAAGAATTCCTCCGATTGCGCTCGGAGAACAATGCAACTGGAGCAGAATTCCAAGCAGCTTCGAACTTTTTCCGCTCCCAAATACGAGCGATGTATAGAGCTTTAGTGAAAGATGCACAGATCGGGCGGATGCGTGATCAGATCTATCAGCAGATCCTCAATAGTCCGCAGGCGGTTACCGAATTCATCGCAGCTCGACCTGCTCTCGTGCTTCCCCCCGAATGCCCTCCGGCAATTGTCCTTGACGGTGAAACGGTATGGGAAACCGGAACTGTAATCCGAGTTGAAGATGGTGACACGGTGGATGTTCAGACTTGCAGAGGACAACTGAATGTTCGGCAGATAGGCATCCAGGCGCCTGAAACAGTTAAGAGCACGCACTTTGCACAATGTGGCGGTCTAGAAGCGTCAAAGTTCATGAAATCACTTTTGCCGGTTGGCACTGAAGTTCAATTGCGCTCCAATAGTTACGCATCATCAAATAATTACGAAGCCTTAGCAAGACCTTATCGATACATTTTTGCAAAGGATGCCCAGGGTGAATTCACGATTGATGTTCAAGCTAAGCTTCTGGAAGCTGGACTTGCCATGTGGTTTCCCAATGAAAGCGAATACATTCGCAATCAGAAATATTTAGAGTTACTTAACGATTCCGCAGCAAAACGCCTAGGACTTTGGTCAGGATCGCTTTGCAAGAATGAGAGTGACAGCACTCAACTAGGAGCAATCGAGCTTTGGGCGGAGACGGATTCGCCATTACCCAACGAGAACCCCTTTGGCGAATATGCAGTACTTCGCAATACCACCAACCGAGATATCAATCTTTCGAATTGGAGTATTCGCGACACCTCACTTGAGCTTTTCGATTCTAGGTACGCAATCCCGACAGGAACGACGCTTAAGGCAAATGGCATCTTAACTATCTATCTCGGGGAGCCACTTCCTACTTTCCCGATCACACAAGATGAAATTGCCCTTGGGTTGAAGAAACCCACATTGCAGAATCCATCCTCCTCGAGTGGGAAATACACCGGAGACGGTCTCTATTTGCAGACCCCGTTGTTGGCAAATGGTGGTGGCAACATGCGCGCTTGGATGCATCGACCATGTCTGCCAACCGAGTGTGAAAAACCAGAGTGGCTCACGAAGAACTTCGATGGCAGCTCACGGGCAATTCCGCTACCTACGACGCTCTCGATCGCCTTGAATCCAGTCAAATTTGGACGAGTAGTTCCTGATATGACTGGGCTCACAGAAGAGCAGGCACAATCTGCACTCACCCCACTCTCTTTGAAAGTTCTCATAGTCGATAAGAGCACTGTTGCACCAGGTGAGAGTGGTATGGGTAAGAGCGTGGTCGATCAGAGCCCTAAGCCTGGAGCGAATTTGCCACCGAATGCCACGGTGACCGTCTATATAGATGTAAAGCGTTAATCCAGGGAATTCATAGCCTGCTGTTTTATAATTCTGTTAGATACGCCGCTTCTTCCCCGGCCAAGCGGCGATGAGAGCGAGAGTGCCGTGTTTGCCAAACGCGCATTATCAATAGCACTTGTTGCCGCCCTCATCCTTCCTGTGGTGACTTCTGCGGCTGCCGATGCGCGTACTCGCAAACCTTCGATTGCCGAGATCAACGAAGCCAAGAAGAAAGAAGCCGAGAAAAAAGCTGCTGCCGAGCGGGCAAAGGCGAAGCTTGCCCAGGCTTCAAACCAACTCAAGGTGCTTACCGCGAAAGCAGTCGCCGCCCGAAATAGATATCTCGGGGAGGTAAAGAAATTACAGATTGCTACCAAGAAAGCGGAAGCCGCACAGCGCAAAGAAGCAGCAGCAATTAAAAAATCAAACCTTGCCCAAACTGCGGTGGTCGCATCGAAGAATCACATTGGCAAGGTCGCAGCTAACGCATACATCATGGGTTCTGGATTCACGGATATAGATTCGTTACTTAATGCCGATGGACCTCAAGAGCTGATGGATCGCCTCTCCACTCTTGATGCTGTTGGCGAAAATAACAACAGCATTCTCCTTCGCTTAAAAGTGGCAGAAGAATCTGCAAGATTGGCAAAAGTCGAAGCAGAAGATGCTCGCGCTGAAGCGGTAGCCGCGCGAAAAGAACAAGCTGATGCAACTGCGCGAGTGGCTGCTGCGAAGAAAGAAGCCGATGCGGCGCGCGATGCGCAAGAAACTGAAGTGAAGAAATTACAAAAGATGCAAAATCAATTGATTGCCGAGCTTTTGAGCGCTAGGAAGAAGCGAGTCACTCTCGAGCAGCAGCGACAATTGGCAATTCTTGAAGAAGCTTTGGCTGCGCGCGCCGAGCAGACTAATGTGAAAGCGAAAATTTGGCCGGTAAATGGCATTGGTTTTAGTAATGGCCGATCCACTATTCGATCCAACGAGGAAATTCGAGCTAAGGCTGTTGAGTATGCGAAGAAGCAGGTGCTCGCCAGGAAGCCTTATGTCTGGGGCAACGAGGGCCCAAACAGTTTCGATTGTTCAGGACTTGTTTACGCGGCATTCCGATCTGCAGGCCTTGGATATCCGGGTTGGGACCGTGTGAACTCTCGGATTTATTACAGCTGGACCAAGCGAATCCCGCTCAACGAGTTGCAGCCGGGTGATTTGCTTTACTACTCGTATAAACCTGACATCAGCACCATCCACCACATCACAATTTATGCGGGTAACGGAATGATGTGGGAGGCGCATAACACCAAGAAGGGTCTGCTCTACAGCTCTATCTATTCGATACCTGGACTTATTCCCTTTGGAGGCCGGGTCTAGGCTATAGCCATGTTGACCAAGGCGCGCTTAGCGGTACGGCAGGCGATTGCCTCTTCGGATATCCCGTTGGGCCCCGGTGACCATGTCATTGTCGCTGTTTCCGGAGGGGCTGATTCCTTACTGTTGGCGTATTGCCTTGTGAAAGAGAGCGCAGAGCTAGCGTTACAGATTTCTGCAGTCGTAATTGATCATCAATTACAAGGGAACTCATCAGAAATTGCTGCGCAAGCAAAGAGATCGCTTGAAGTTCTTGGAATCACTCAGGTAAAGATCATTCCAGTTGATGTAATTAAGCAAGATGGTATCGAAGCCGATGCGCGAAGAGCCAGATATGCAGCGCTTGATTCGTATGCTGACGAAATTAGCGCAGCAGCAATCTTTCTCGGTCATAATCAAGACGACCTTGCTGAAAGCGTTTTGTTGGGTTTGACTCAAGGTGCCGGAACCAAATCCTTAGCAGGAATGGCGATTCATGACGGCAGATACCTAAGACCATTTCTCACACTTGCTAGGGCCGAGATCATCGCAGCATGTGCGGAGGGAAAGATTGAATTTTGGAGCGATCCGCATAATGACGACGAACGATTCACGCGGGTAAAAATTCGAAAGCGAATCTTGCCGATGCTCGAGTCTGAGATTGGACCTGGTATTGCAGATGCCTTGGCTCGCTCTGCCAGAATTTTTCGCGAAGACTCGGACGCGCTCGAGATGCTCACAGACGAGATTTGCGCCACCATAAAAGATCCGATGTCGATCGAGATTGCTCTGTTGGAACGCCTCCCTGCCGCGTTGCGAAAACGGGTCATCCGGCGAGCAGCAGCGAGCCTAGGGGCCACGCGAATCAGCGCCGAGCAGATTGGCTGGGTCGATGCCTTGGTCAGCCAGTGGCATGGCCAAAAGGAGGTGGCGCTACCTGCTGGTGTCACAGTTCGTCGAGAGTCGGGCAGACTAGCGCTCTCAAAGCAGTAGCGAGGAATGGAGAGGTTAGGCGTGGACCTATCGAGTGTCAAAGACGAAATCACCGAAGTCGTTGCAACCAAGGAGCAGATTCACGCACGGATCACCGAGATCGCAGCGGCAATCTCAAAGGATTATGGTGATCGTGACTTGCTACTCGTTGGCGTGCTTAAAGGCGCCGTGATGGCGATGGCCGATTTGGCTCGGGCGATGAATCGTCATGTCGAGATGGATTGGATGGCAGTCTCTTCCTACGGCTCTGGCACCAAATCTAGTGGTGTTGTTCGAATCCTGAAGGATCTCGATCGTGACATAACTGGGCGAGAAGTCTTGATTGTCGAAGATATCGTCGATTCAGGACTAACACTCTCATGGTTACAAACCAACCTACTCTCCAGGGGTGCGAAATCTGTTGAAATCTTCACCGTTTTCCGTAAACCTGATGCAGCAAAAGTCCATGTCGATGTGAAATATGTTGGTTTTGATATTCCTCCAGCATTCGTTGTCGGCTACGGCTTAGATTTCAATGAAAAATATCGAAACCTAGATTGTGTCGCGGTGCTCGCGCCGAAGATGTATTCATAATCATGAAGAATAGATTTATCAAAGGCTTGCGCAGTCCAATCACATGGATTCTGCTGGCAATCATGGTCTTTTGGGGATACTCACAAATCTCGAACTCGGGGCGATCCTTCAAAGAGGTTGAGACTCAGACCATCATCGGCGCAATCACTGCACAACAAGTCGATTCGGCTCTGTTATTAGCTCAAGACCAGCAAATTCGCATCGTCCTCAAAAGTGGTATCAAGATCGAGGATTCCAAACAACTCCAAGCTTCATACTTGTCTAATCAAGAGACTGAGTTAGTAAAAATCCTGAGCGAGAATCCACCGCC
>CAZPIJ010000004.1:11518-21323 GCA_964586805.1 uncultured Bifidobacterium sp.
AAGGACTTTCTCGTCGACCCAGCGAAGTATCAAAAATTAGGAGCGAAGATCCCCAAAGGGGTGCTGCTTTATGGCCCTCCAGGTACGGGAAAGACTCTGCTGGCTCGCGCGGTTGCGGGCGAGGCGAATGTGCCATTTTTCTCGATTTCTGGCTCGGATTTTGTCGAGATGTTTGTGGGCGTTGGCGCAGCTCGAGTTCGAGACATGTTTACCCAAGCAAAGGCCAATGCTCCAGCAATCGTATTCGTTGACGAGATCGATGCAGTGGGGCGACATCGTGGCGCAGGTATGGGTGGTGGACATGATGAACGCGAACAAACGCTCAACCAATTACTGGTTGAGATGGATGGTTTTGAAGCAAATGGTTCGGTAATCATGATTGCGGCCACTAATAGACCGGATATTCTCGATCCGGCATTGCTCCGTCCCGGCCGCTTTGACCGCCAGATTCCTATCGATCGACCTGATCTAAAAGGGCGCGAGGCGATTTTGAAAATTCATGCGAGTAACAAACCGCTAGCAGAAGATGTCGATCTTTTGAGTTTGGCGCGCAGGACGCCGGGATTTACTGGTGCAGATCTTGCCAATGTCGTCAATGAAGCAGCTCTTCTCACTGCGCGAAAGAATTTAGATAAAATTACGAATGAAGCGCTCGGTGAATCAATCGACCGGGTGATGGCAGGACCCCAAAAAGTGAGTCGACTCATGAACGAGAAAGAGCGACTCATCACTGCATATCACGAAGGCGGGCATGCACTGGTCGCACATGCGTTGCCAAATACAGATCCGGTGCAGAAAATCACGATCATGCCTCGAGGTCGAGCGCTGGGATACACCATGGTTCTGCCAGATGAGGATAAATATTCCAAATCAAGAAATCAGATGTTGGATGAATTGGCATACACCCTTGGGGGACGAGCAGCAGAAGAATTGATCTTCCATGATCCCACCACAGGTGCCGCGAACGATATCGAAAAAGCAACTGCGCTTTCGAGAGCAATGGTCATGGAATATGGATTGAGTGAGCGAATTGGTGCGATAAAGCTCGGTTCAGTGAACACCGAACCTTTCGTTGGTATGTCTCATGGAAATCAACGAGATTATTCCGAAGAGATTGCTGCGCTCATCGATGAAGAGGTACGGGAACTTATTGATAGCGCACATCAAGAGGCTTATGAGATCCTGGTAGAGAATCGTGAAACTCTCGATGAACTAGTAGTCGAACTGATGGAAAAAGAGACTCTTGAAAAGGAGGAAGTTGCTCGGGTTTTTGCCAAAGTCAAAGAGCGCCCTGCTCGAAAACCTTGGACTGGTTCGAAAGAACGCAAACCATCGAAGCAACCACCCGTAGTGATTAAGGAGAAAAGCAAGGGCGAAAAAGGCTAGAGAAGATGGATGAGATAACCCCGATTTCGTTCACATCACCATTTGATGGGAAGGCATCAAAGCCTTTCGATAACGCCCGAGCCGAGGCGGCAGTCCGAGAGATTCTCCTTGCATTGGGCGAAGATCCAGCTCGTGACGGCCTAAGAGATACACCAGCTCGAGTCGCTCGAGCATTACAAGAGAATTTTGCTGGTTTGTGGATGTCGCCCGAAGAAGTTTTAACTACTACTTTCGATGCTGGACATCGTGAGTTGGTCATTGTCCGCGAAATCGAGGTGTACTCACACTGCGAACACCATCTCACGCCATTTCATGGAGTTGCACACATCGGTTATATCCCAGGTGAGTCAGGCCGAATAACGGGACTCTCTAAATTGGCTCGAGTTGTTGACCTTTTTGCTCGACGGCCACAGGTTCAAGAGCGATTAACGACACAGATAGCTGATGCACTCGTCGAAATACTTGAAGTCGCTGGAGCGATAGTGATCATCGATGCAGAGCATCTTTGCATGTCGATGCGTGGGGCGAAAAAACCAAAGGCTCGCACCACCACGAGTGCGGTTCGTGGCATCCTGCGCGATCCGACGACTCGTGCTGAAGCACTTAGTCTTATTCTCGGAAGATAGACTTTTATGGAACCACAAACAATCGTGATGGGAATCTTAAACATCACCCCCGATTCCTTTGCAGATGGTGGAAAGCATTTCTCACTTGGTGATGCAGTCTCTCGTGCTGAGCAGATGATTACAGAGGGCGTTGACATCATTGATGTTGGTGGTGAATCGACGCGGCCAGGTGCGGAACGAGTATCTGAGGCTGAGGAATCACGCCGAGTAATGCCAGTTATAAAGGAGATAAGAAAATTTGGCGTCCCCATCAGTATCGACACTATGCGATCTGGAATTGCGCGAGAAGCAATCTCCCTTGGTGTGCGCTATGTAAATGATGTCAGTGGGGGCCTGGCCGACTCCAGTATGCCTTCTTTGATTGCGCAGAGTGGCATCAAATATATTGTCATGCATTGGCGGGCACACTCTGCAGAGATGATGTCACGGGCAAATTATGAGGATGTGGTCGGCCAGGTTTATTCTGAACTGGAATTCAGGTTAGAACAGTTGGGCGAAGCAGGGGTCAAGAGGGATCAAATGATCATCGATCCTGGTATCGGATTTTCAAAATCTGCGGAGCACAATTGGCAGCTCTTGAGGGAAATCGATGGATTCTTTCAGATTGGATTGCCGATCCTCATTGGCGCATCCAGGAAGAGATTCCTAGGTCAACATCTGGCTCCCGAGGAGCGCGAGAGTGCTAGCGTGGCGATAACCTCATACTGTGCTACTCAAGGTGTCTGGGCGGTACGCACGCATTCGGTCAAGCCGCACAAGGATGCAATAGCGAAAGTTGCCAGGATTCAAGGAGCTCTCAATGGATAAAATCAAAATCACGGGAGTTCGGGCAACTGGATTTCATGGCGTCTTGCCAGAGGAGCGCACAGGTGGCCAATCTTTCGTCGTTGATTGCGAGCTCTTTCTTAATTTGACTCCGGCAATAAAGAGCGATGATCTCGCCAAAACAATCGACTACGCAGAGGTCTCACTGATAATTCGGGAGGCGATTGAAGGTCCTGCTCTCAATCTCATCGAAGCTCTAGCTGGTCGAATTGCTGATGCCATAATCATGCGCTATCGAAGAGTACAACGGGTAGTAGTCACAGTGCATAAACCGGAGGCACCAATACCAGTTGATTTTCTTGATGTATCAGTTGTGATTGAACGGAAAAGATGAGAGCGGTCATTGCACTAGGTTCAAATCTTGGCGACCGAGAATGGCATTTGATGTCGGCAGCAGAAGCGCTCTATGAAGTGGGTGAAGTAATCGCCTTCTCCGGTTTTCTCGAGAACAGGGCGGTTGGTGGTCCACCGCAGCCAGATTTCCTCAATGCGGTTTTGATTTTGGAGACAGCACTTGAACCTGATGAATTACTCCGGGTCTGCCTTGCAATAGAGAGAATCTTTGGTCGGACTCGTGAGGTTATCAATGGCCCGAGAACATTGGATATCGACATCATCTCCTGCGATGACATTGTGCGAACAAGTGATGAGCTGACCCTGCCGCACCCGCGCGCAAGTAAACGCTCCTTCGTGCTTGCACCATGGCTGGAGATTGATGATCAGGCCTATCTTCCAGGAGTGGGAGCGGTGGCAGATCTTTTGGCGAAGCTCGATCAATAGCGGTACGCTCAGTGTGCCTGGTACCCCAAGCGGACTGGAGCCGAAAATGCAGCACCTCATCAGCTTCGATACAAGTATTGCGCCAATCGCATTGGTGCCGACGATGGGCGCCCTTCATGAAGGTCATCTCGCGCTCATCAAAAAAGCCCGCGAGTGTAGTGAGCAAGTTTTAGTAAGCGTTTTTGTCAATCCCACGCAATTCGAATCAATGGCAGATTTAGCGAACTATCCAAAGACCCTCACCAGCGATCTCGAGTTAGCGGCGAAAGCGGGCGCCGACTATCTATGGAGTCCCACTGTGGCAGAGATATATCCAGAAGGAATGTCGAAGGTCGACATGATCTCTGCGGGTCCAATCGGTGATTTATATGAAGGCGCATCCCGACCTAATCACTTCTCAGGTGTGCTCACGGTAATCAATCGTCTTTTTACAATCACCAATCCACGATGTGCGATCTTTGGTGAGAAGGATTTTCAGCAGTTCTTTCTGATAAACCAATTCGCTCGTGAGCATTTTCCAGAGATCAAAATTCTGTCTGGTGAGACTGTCCGAGATGGCGATGGCATCGCGCTCTCATCAAGAAACAGTAGATTGAATAATCATGAGTTGGAAATCGCAAAAGTATTTCCTCGAACTCAGAGCGCAGCTCGGGGTAGTAGAACTGTTCAGGAGTTGAAGTCTTCTGTGATGCAAGTTTGTCTGGCGGAGGCAGGCTTCACTTTGGACTATGTCGAGGTGGTGTCCCCGATTGATTTACTCCCAGTTGCAGAAGATTTTCAAGGCCAGGTTCGAGTGTTGCTCGCGGGCTGGATAGGATCAGTTCGTCTGATAGATAATTTCGCTTTCGAAATAGAGGGGCGGATATGAAGTTACTTGCCCCCGAGCCTGGGTGGACAATCACCTCTGATGTCATCATCGTAGGTTCAGGTATCGCCGGATTGACTACTGCGCTGCAGATTCGGGCCTATGGCTATTCAGTACTTCTTGTTACCAAGGCTCGCGTTGACGAAGGATCGACTAAGTGGGCGCAAGGTGGCATTGCTGCTGCATTAGGGCCAGGGGATTCTCCGGCGGCACATGAAGCTGACACGCTAAAAGCTGGCGCAGGGCTCTGTGATACCAAAGCTGTTCATGCATTGGTGACTGAAGGACCAGAAGCTGTTGCTCGGCTCATTGCGCGAGGCGCAGTCTTTGATCGTGCAGCTTCCGGTGAGATTGCACTGACTCGTGAAGGTGGCCACCTGCAAAATCGGATTTTGCATGCTGGTGGCGATGCAACAGGGGCAGAGATATCTCGCGCTTTGCTTGCTGCAGTGACAGATGATCCCGGTATAGAAGTCATCGAACATGCATTGGTGCTTGATGCCCTAAAGAGCGCTTCAGGACGAGTTTGTGGTGTCACACTCCATGTCATCGGTGAGGGTTCAATTGATGGTGTTGGTCGCGCGCTTGGCAAAGCAGTGATTCTTGGAACCGGAGGACTCGGACAAGTTTTTGCACAAACCACCAATCCATCCGTCTCCACGGGTGATGGTGTGGCGCTTGCGTTGCGTGCTGGCGCTGATATTGCAGATGTTGAGTTCATCCAGTTTCATCCAACGGTTCTCTATTTAGGAGCGAAGAGTTCCGGGCAGCAGCCTTTGATTAGTGAGGCAGTTCGCGGCGAAGGTGCAGTACTACTTAATGATGCTGGTGAGCAATTCATGAAGGTAGTACACCCATTGGCAGATCTAGCACCGCGAGATGTCGTAGCCAAAGCAATCATGAGTCAGATGCTCGAATCCGGAACAGAGCATGTATGGCTTGATGTTCGCAAAGTGGAGAATTTTTCTGAGCGCTTCCCAAATATCTATCAGTCATGCCTAGCTCACGGAATCAATCCAGATGTTGACCGGATTCCCGTTGCGCCTGCTGCTCACTATGCCTCAGGTGGTATTCGCGTGGATTTATATGGTCGCTCCTCAATTCCAGGCTTGTATGCATGCGGAGAGAGCGCATGCACCGGTGTCCACGGCGCCAATCGCTTGGCATCTAACTCACTTTTGGAGGGATTAGTTTTTGCAGCCAGGATCGCTGATGACATTCATCGCACCCTAAGGCAACTCAAGCGCGAGGAACCAATGGTGCTCGCAGAGCGAGAGATTTTAATATCTCCTGAAGCACGGAGTGAGATTGCCAACGCGATGAGTCTTGGAGCAGGAGTGATCCGAACCCGTACTTCTTTGGAGAAAACTGAGCAAATATTAGAGAGAGTGCTGCAAGAGAGCCGAGCGATGCCTGGGGTTGCTGCCTGGGAGGCGACCAATCTGTTTACGCTAGCTAAAGTAATCGTCGCGTCAGCGCTCATTCGAGAAGAAACTCGCGGTTCACATTGGCGTGAAGATTTTCCTGAGCAATCGCAATCGTGGCGCAAGAGAATCATCGAGCGAATGGATGCCAATGGAAGACTCTCCCACGGATACGAGGAGGTCTCAGATGATTGACCGCGCACTTCTGATTCAACGGATAGATGCAGCTATCGCTGAGGATTTTGTCGGCAATGTAGATGTAACTTCACTACCGATAATTCCAAGCACGCAACGGGCGATCGGAGAGTTTAGGACTCGCAGGTCTGGCGTGGTTTCAGGTATTGATATTGCCATTCTCGTTCTTGACCGGGTATGCAAAGGTGGATACGAAGTTCGCTCTCGCATTTCTGATGGCAATATTGTTGGAAAGGATGTCAGTGTTTTGAAAGTAACGGCGCTCACTCGCGAGTTGCTAGTCGCCGAACGCACTGCCCTTAACTTTCTCTCTCGACTTTCAGGAATCTCCACGGCCACGCACACATGGGTATCAGCAATCTCTGGCACTAGTGCCAAGATAAGAGATACCCGAAAGACCACTCCTGGCTGGCGAGATCTCGAGAAATACGCAGTGGTCAAAGGTGGCGGAGTCAATCATCGCCTTAATCTCGCAGAGAGCGCTTTGATAAAGGACAATCACATCGCTGCTGTTGGCGGTATCACCGCTGCCGTAGGGGCAATAAAGGCGCAATTTCCAGAGATTCTCATCGAGGTAGAGATAGATCACCTTGAGCAACTTGAGGAAGCAATAACCGCTGGTGCTGATGAGGTTTTATTAGACAATATGAGCCCGGAGCAGTGTGCTCTTGCAGTAAAGATAAACAATAGTCGGGTTCGCCTCGAAGCATCTGGTGGCATCTCTCTTGAGACCGTTCGTGCCTATGCACAGACCGGTGTTGATTTCATCGCAGTGGGGGCCATTACACATTCGGCCCCAATTCTTGATATCGGACTAGATATAACGGAGGTCTTCTGATGTTGTTGACTATCGATGTAGGAAATACCAATACGGTTCTGGGAGTCTTCGACGACACGGAGATTCTCCAGTCATGGAGGGTCAAGACCGATACTCGCGACACTGCTGATGAGCTTTGGCTGAAATATCGTTCGTTGGTTGAAGATTACGAAGTGAGTGCTATCTCGCTCTGCTCGACCGTGCCGGCAGTTCTTCGTGAGCTTCGTACGATGCTCGCTCGCCACTACTCCACTCTTCCATCGACAATTTTAGAGCCGGGAATAAAGACTGGTGTGCCGCTTCTTGTAGATAACCCCAAGGAGATTGGTTCTGATCGAATTGCGAATACGCTTGCAGCACATACTTTATTCGGTGGTGGTGGTGCGGTCATCGTGGTCGATTTTGGAACTTCAACAAACCTTGATGTGGTCTCGGCAAAGGGAGAATTCCTCGGCGGAGCACTTGCGCCTGGAATAGAAATCTCAGTCGATGCACTCGCTGCTCGAGCTGCTCAACTTCGCAAAGTAGAATTAGTGAAACCACGGTCGTCAATTGGCAAGAACACCGTCGAAGCGCTGCAATCGGGAACCATCTATGGATTTGCAGGGCAGGTCGATGGGTTAGTACGAAGAATCAGTGAAGAATTGCCAGATGACAAAATCACAGTGGTCGCAACTGGGGGACTTGCCAGCCTTGTGATTGACGAGTGTGCGAGCGTCGATTTCCATGAGCCAGACCTCACTTTGATCGGCTTGCGACTTGTCCACGAACGGAACCACTGAGCCGGTACCCTCTTCTCATGGCCGACTCAGAGGTTGATGACCTCCCGGAGCAGATGCAGGTTCGCCACCAAAAACGCGAAGCCTTGCTTACTAGCGGTATCGAGCCATATCCAGTTTCTGTCCCCCGGAGTAGTTCGCTCAAAGATATTCGGGAACGATTTGGCAATCTTGAGATCGATGTGAAATCTGGTGTCACTGAGAGTGTAACTGGGCGAGTGATTTTCAAACGGGATACCGGCAAACTCGCTTTTGCAACCCTTCGCGAAGGCGATGGCACAGAACTACAAGCGATGCTCTCGCTCGATCAAGTAGGTGAGCAGGTTCTTGAACAGTGGAAAACTTTTGTCGATCTTGGAGATTTGGTGAGCGTCACTGGAGAAATCATCACCTCTAAACGCGGCGAGTTATCTGTGCTAGCAACAAGTTGGCAGATGGCAGCAAAAGCTCTTCGGCCATTGCCAGTTGAACATAAACCGCTCTCTGAAGAGACGCGCGTCAGGCAACGATATGTCGATCTGATTGTTCGGCCAGAAGCGCGGACAATTGCGCGCCTTCGTCCTGCAGTCATGAGCTCATTGCGAAGTTCTTTCGCAGCTCGTGATTTTGTTGAGGTGGAGACTCCGATGTTGCAGGTGCTCCATGGTGGTGCGGCAGCTCGTCCATTTAAGACTCATATCAATGCCTACGACATGGAGTTGTTCCTTCGAATCGCACCAGAACTTTATTTGAAGCGTTGCCTTGTGGGTGGAATCGAAAGAGTCTTCGAGATCAATCGTAATTTCAGAAATGAAGGTGCAGATTCGAGCCACTCACCAGAATTTGCAATGATCGAGTCCTACCAGTCATATGGAGATTGGCGTGATGGTATGGAGCTCACCCGGGGACTAGTTCAAGAGGCGGCTCGAGCGGTTTCAGGTTCAACGACGGTCCAGCATTTCGATGGCCGTGAGAGCGATCTTGGTGGTAAGTGGGATGAGATTTCGCTCTTTGATGCAGTTTCAGGTGCACTAGGGGAAGAGATATCTGCAAGCACTCCATACTCCTTACTCGTTGAGATGGCGAAGAAAGTTGGCCTAGCTGTTGATCCAAAATGGATTCATGGCAAATTGATTGAAGAGTTATTCGAACATCTAGTCATCAAGAGTTTTACGAAACCTACTTTTGTGATGGGTTATCCAGTTGATACATCACCATTGGTCCGGAGCCACCGTGAGATCCCTGGCGTGGTGGAAAAATGGGATTTATATGTCGATGGCTTTGAGTTGGCCACCGGCTACTCAGAATTAGCCGACCCGGTTGTGCAACGAGAGCGCCTAATAGCGCAGGCCCAGCTAGGGGCAAAGGGTGATCTCGAAGCGATGGCTCTCGATGAAGATTTCTTGCGAGCTCTTGAGGTGGGCATGCCACCTACTGCGGGAATGGGTATGGGTGTCGATCGATTATTGATGGCGCTCACAGGTTTGGGTATTCGCGAGACTATTCTCTTCCCACTCGTAAAGCCCGAGTGAGTAACAGATGCCACCCATAATTCGTCCTGCTAAGACTTCTGATATCAAGGCCATCAGAGAGATGATTGATGAGTATGCCTTGCAACGCCGCTTGCTATCAAAAGAGACAGTCACCCTCTATGAGGATGTCCAAGAATTCACCGTCGCAGAGCTTGATGGAGGGGTTGTTGGGTGCGGAGCGCTCCATATTCTTTGGGAAGATCTCGCGGAAGTGCGAACCATGGCTGTTCGGGAGGAGCTTCGTAAACAAGGAATCGGACATATGATCCTTGATCGAATAATCACCCGGGCAATCGAGATTGGCGTAAAGAGGTTGTTCTGTCTTACCTTTGAAACAGAATTCTTTAGCAAACACGGCTTTGCTCCGATTGAAGGTGCGCCCGTGCCGCCTGATGTATATCAACAACTTCTCCGGTCGTACGACGAGGGTATTGCCGAATTTCTTGATTTAGAATCGGTGAAGCCAAATACTCTTGGCAATACTCGTATGCTGAAAGTCCTCTGATTCTCTTTGCTTAGTCAGACACTCTTTCTTCATGGCGGCAACGAATTCCATACTGATTCTGCCGAATTCGATCAATTCTTCGTCGACGCAAC
>CAZPIJ010000004.1:21423-23999 GCA_964586805.1 uncultured Bifidobacterium sp.
GCGGGGGCGACCGGGGCTGATTTATGGACTCCCAGAGGCCGGGGGCCTAGTGGTAGCGCGCTCGGGCAAGATTCTCACACAATCTAGTGGCGTTCAGATTTGGGCATAACCTGCCGGGTGTCGGCGTTATAACCGGTAGCGCCAGTTCAACAATGCCGAGATGAAGCAAAACTCGGCCGGCAATAGGCTAGGGAGAGTTGGCAGTGGAAAGAGTGGAAACAGTGGAAACAGTGGAAAAGGAGCACCATGTTTGAGCGCTTTACCGATCGAGCCCGTCGGGTTGTCGTCTTGGCGCAAGAAGAAGCGCGCATGCTCAACCATAACTACATCGGCACTGAGCACATCCTCCTTGGTTTGATTCATGAGGGCGAGGGCGTGGCGGCAAAAGCCATGGAGTCCCTTGGTATCTCCCTCGAAGCTGTTCGAGCTCAAGTCGAAGAGATTATCGGGCAGGGGCAGCAAGCCCCGAGCGGCCATATCCCGTTTACTCCGCGCGCGAAGAAAGTTTTAGAACTCTCACTCCGAGAAGCGCTTCAACTTGGCCATAACTACATCGGTACCGAACATATTCTTCTTGGCCTGATCCGCGAGGGCGAAGGTGTCGCAGCACAAGTACTCGTGAAACTTGGCGCAGATCTCAACAGAGTTCGCCAGCAAGTGATTCAACTTCTCTCTGGCTATCAAGGGAAAGAAGCGGTTGCCAGCGGACCTGCCGAAGGAACACAATCGACCTCTCTAGTACTCGATCAATTTGGTCGCAATCTCACCGCTGCTGCTCGTGAAGGAAAATTAGATCCTGTCATCGGCCGTGAACGCGAAATCGAGCGCGTCATGCAAGTGCTCTCTCGTCGCACCAAGAACAACCCAGTCCTAATTGGTGAACCTGGTGTTGGTAAGACTGCGGTCGTAGAAGGATTGGCGCAAGCAATCGTAAAGAACCATGTACCCGAGACGCTCAAGGATAAGCAACTGTACTCACTTGATCTTGGCGCACTCGTCGCCGGTAGCCGTTATCGCGGTGACTTCGAGGAGCGCTTGAAGAAGGTTCTCAAAGAGATTCGCACTCGAGGTGACATCATCCTCTTCATCGACGAGATTCATACGCTAGTCGGAGCAGGTGCTGCCGAAGGAGCAATCGATGCTGCAAGCATTCTCAAGCCAATGCTTGCTCGTGGAGAGCTACAAACTATCGGTGCGACCACGCTCGATGAATATCGAAAGCATCTCGAGAAAGATGCTGCACTGGAACGGCGATTCCAGCCAATTCAGGTCTCCGAACCAACGGTTGCCCAAACTATAGAAATTCTCAAAGGGCTTCGCGATCGTTACGAGACTCATCACCATGTCTCCATCTCCGATGGCGCGCTCGCCGCTGCGGCAAACCTTGCCGATCGCTATATCTCGGATCGATTCTTGCCAGATAAGGCGATTGACCTTATCGACGAAGCAGGTTCACGACTTCGCATCCGCCGGATGACCGCACCACCAGACCTTCGAGAATTCGATGATCGCATTGCATCTGTCCGTCGCGAAAAGGAATCTGCCATCGATGGCCAAGATTTCGAGAAGGCAGCTGCCCTTCGCGACAAGGAGAAGACGCTCATTCTTGAGAAAGTCGAGCGAGAGAAATCCTGGAAGGCTGGCGATCTTGATCAAGTCTCCGTCGTTGACGAAGAGTTGATTGCCGAAGTCCTTGCCTTCTCCACTGGAATTCCGGTTGTGAAGTTGACCGAAGAAGAGACTGCTCGACTAATCAAGATGGAAGACGAGTTGCACAAGCGCGTCATTGGTCAAGAGCAAGCGATTAAGGCGCTCTCACAGGCAATTCGCCGCTCACGAGCTGGCCTTAAGGATCCCAAGCGACCAGGCGGTTCGTTTATCTTTGCTGGTCCTTCTGGTGTCGGCAAAACCGAACTCTCCCGAACCCTTGCCGAATTCCTCTTCGGCGACGAGAGCGCACTTATTCAACTTGATATGAGCGAGTATGCCGAGCGACATACGGTCTCACGGTTGTTTGGCTCACCTCCCGGCTATGTCGGCTACGACGAGGGCGGTCAATTGACCGAGAAGGTCCGACGACGACCATTCTCCGTCGTGCTCTTTGACGAGATCGAAAAGGCACATCCAGATATCTTCAATTCACTCTTACAGGTACTCGAAGATGGTCGCCTCACAGATGCTCAAGGACGAGTAGTTGATTTCAAGAACACTGTCATCATCATGACTACAAACCTTGGAACACGGGATGCTTCGAAGCCTGTCAACCTGGGTTTTGCAAATAGTGGAGATGCTCTCTCATCCTACGATCGGATGCGCGCGAAGGTCACTGACGAACTAAAGTCGCACTTCCGCCCAGAGTTCCTCAATCGAATCGACGACATCATCGTCTTCCATCAGTTAACACAAGCCGAGATCATTCAGATCGTCGATTTGATGATTACCGGTGTCGATTCTCGACTCAAAGACAAGGACATGGGAATCGAGCTCACTCCAGCAGCAAAGCAACTACTTGCAACCAAGGGTTATGACGCTGCGATGGGTGCACGACCACTTCGCCGGACAATCCAGCGCGAGAT
>CAZPIJ010000004.1:24099-27153 GCA_964586805.1 uncultured Bifidobacterium sp.
GATGCATCGCTCCACACTTTGGCTAATTGCGCCATCGTGACTTGGTCAGATTCTCGAAGTGCGTTCATGATCACGCCACGACATTGACGGTCGCTGCCGTGCCACTGCGCGCCCTGCTTGCTCTCCGTTGTACTTGGATTTTCGGGGTAGTCGAGAGCGCGCCAGAGACAGATTCTGGCTAGTGGACATCTTTCACAGATTGGATTTCTTGCCTTACAGATGAGTGCGCCTAGTTCCATGGTCGCAGCAGCCCAAGTGCCGTCATCACTCTCGGGAATCAAACCTGCCGCCAAGTTTCGTTCTGCATTATTTGGCCCACCCTTGGTTGCAGGAGAGCTAATTCCACTCCAACATCGTGCGTAGAGTCTTCGAATGTTGACATCAAGGAGAACCTCACTCTTGCCATAGGCAAAGGCAAGAATTGCTGCTGCGGTGTATTCGCCAACCCCGGGCAGATTTCGTAACTCATCGAGAGTGGTAGGCACCTTTCCGCCATATTCGTTGACGATTACTTGTGCACATTGGTGTAATCGTTTTGCTCTTCGGGGATAGCCAAGGCGCCCCCATTCGCGCAAGGCAGCGCTCAGTGGTGCGGCAGCAAGATCCTCAGGAGTTGGCCAGAGTTCCAACCAACGACGCCATTGCGGCAAGACGCGTTGGACTGGTGTCTGCTGCAACATGAACTCACTCACGAGGACTCCCCATGGATCGGAATTTCGCCACGGGAGATCGCGCTTATTGCTTTGGTACCAATCGAGCACTTCGTGCATAGGAAATCACCGGTTGTTCTGCGGAAGAAGTCTGACCTTCTCGAGAGCCTGGGCAAGGCGATTGACTTCGACAATATCCATTCCAGGAACCTTGACCTCGCTACCAGCAGGCAGGATCGCCTTCTTAAAACCTAGGCGAAACGCCTCTTGAGCGCGCTGTTGCAGACCATTGACGCGGCGAATTTCGCCAGCGAGTCCGACCTCACCGATGGCGATGAGATCTGGCGGAAGCGCAAGGTTGACTGCTGCGGAAGCGACCGCGAGCGCAAGTGCGAGATCTACCGAAGGCTCGACAAGTTTCATGCCGCCGACAGTTGCGACATAGATATCGCGACCAGCCAGGTTAACTCCTGATCGAAGTTCTAGGACTGCCAAGGTCATTGCACATCGAGCGGAATCAAGGCCACTAGTGACTCGACGAGCATTTCCGTAGTCACGATCTTTCTCGGCGCCAACAAGAGCTTGTATCTCGGCAACAAGTGCCCGCCGCCCTTCGAGCGCGACTGTAAGACATGTACCGGGAACTGGCTCGGCATGACGAGTGGTGAAGAGTCCGGTGGGATCGGCGACACCGGTGATGCCACCATCATGGAGATCAAAGCAGCCCACCTCATCGGTTGCGCCAAATCGATTCTTGACGGCACGAATCAGGCGAAGTCGTGAGTGTCGATCGCCTTCGAAGTTAAGAACGACATCGACCAGGTGTTCGAGGAGGCGAGGCCCGGCAATGGCACCATCCTTTGTGACATGGCCAACCAAGATGACGGTGATGCCCCGTTCTTTTGCGATTCGAATTGCAGTATTTGCCACTTCGCGAACTTGGGTCATGCTGCCAGGTGCGCTATCGAGGGATGCACTGGCGATTGTTTGTATCGAGTCGATGATCAAGAGGTCGGGCTGCACTCGATCGACATGTGAGATGAGCGCTGCAAGATCTGTCTCTGCTGCTAACCAGAGTGCAGGATCGATTGCCTTCAATCGTTCAGCACGAAGGCGAACTTGAGCCGCAGATTCTTCGCCGGTGAGATAGAGGCTGGTAAGGCCAGTTCGAGCGCTCTCGGCCGCTACGGTGAGCAACAAAGTTGACTTTCCTACGCCAGGTTCGCCGGCAAGAAGCAGGACACCACCAGGAACAAGACCGCCGCCTAGCGTTCGGTCGAGCTCAGCGACGCCGCTGGATCGCGATTGTGCAGCAGCTAAATCAATCTCGCCGATAGGAGTAGCAGGAGCTGCTACTGCGCCAGGAAGGAGCGTGATTTTTCGTGCGGCGACGCCAGCGCTCTCTTCGACACTTCCCCATGCTTGGCATTCGCCGCAGCGACCAACCCATTTGGTCGTGCTCCAACCACACTCGGTGCAGCGAAAGGGATCGCGCGCGGGTGCCTTGGCCATAGCCCCAGCCTAGAGCGAACTACCGACCCTTGCCTTGCTGCGCAGCCAGGGTAGCCGGATGTACCTGTAATAGCGGCAGGAGTTTTGGTCCAGCATCGCGACGAGCCAGCATCCTGGCATCGCAGATCTCTTTGAGAACGCTGTAGCCCTTGGTCCCCATGAGCTTGATGAGCTCGTAGGCGTTGGAGATATAGACCGGATCTTTACCTACATGAGCTTCTGAATTACTTGTGCAATACCAATCGAATTCCACGCCGCCTGGGCCCCAGCCACTTCTTTCGTATTCGCCGATCACAGTGACACGATGCTCTTCATCATCACCGAGATCTAGTTTCTCGAATGTACGGCGAATAGGAAGTTGCCAGCAGACATCAGGCTTGGTCTCGACAAAGTGCACACCTTCGCGAATTGCAAGATGATGGAGGACGCAACCCATCTCGCCAGTAAATCCTGGCGCATCATGACCTTTGCGATTGAGAAAAATACAACCATTTTCGATATTTCGAGTCTTGCGTTCGTTATCCTCATCAACCTCGCTTATGGCGAGTTTGCCACCCTTTCGTTTTGGTTGCGCTTGATCGTAGAACTGCCACTCACTTCGTTTTAATTTGGCAGCATATTTAAGGACTCGCTTCTCGTCATCCTTATCGGAGTACATCGCTCCTTCGGAGCAGCAACCATCATTTGGGGTTTGCGCATAGATTCCTTGGCATCCACTTCCGTAGATACAACTCCAACTCGAGGTCAGCCAGGTGATGTCACATCGGAATCGATCACTGCCATCGGGGTCGGCTGGGTCGACGAACTCAACCCACTCACGGGGGAAACCAGGCTTTATCTCAGGCACAAGGAAGAACAATAGAGGTATCTGACGCTAGGCTTTAACACATGG
>CAZPIJ010000005.1:0-8610 GCA_964586805.1 uncultured Bifidobacterium sp.
AACGGGCGAATGTAGAGCGACTCTCCCGGATTATTTGGCACCCAGCCAGCATCTTCTTTGACTAGCGCTTCGACAGTGGCAACAAAATCTTCGACAGCAAGTTCAGGAAGCGCCATTCGGCGGGCGCTACGAGCAAATCTCGCGCCATTCTCATCGGGGCGAAAGAGGCTAACGCCACCATCGGCTTGGCGATAGGCCTTCAAACCTTCGAAGATCTCTTGCCCATAATGAAAGACGGCAGTCGCAGGATCGAGCGTGATGGGCGCGTACGGAACTAACTCTGCATCGCTCCAACCACTTGCCTCACTCCAGTTCGCAACCACCATGTTGTCGGTGTAGTACTTACCAAAACCAGGTGCCGCCACTCGTTCTGCGCGTAGCGCATCAGGAACTGGTGTGGCACTTGGCTTTAGTTGGATTTTCATCGCCTTCTCTTCTCGTTGATTACCTAGATCAGCGCCGCTATCGCAGAACCAACATCGGTGGTTGAGCGCCCTGGGCTCCGAGTAGCAAGGTCTTTAGCGACTGCTGCATTGACATCGGCAGCTGCCTGTGGGTGGCCGAGGTGATCGAGCATCATGGCAAGCGAAAGAACGGTCGCCGTTGGATCGGCGATGTTCTTGCCTGCAATATCGGGTGCCGAACCGTGGACTGGTTCGAACATCGAGGGGAATTTTGGATCGGGACTGATGTTGCCGGAACATGCAAGGCCAATGCCACCAGTAATCGCAGCCGAGATATCGGTGAGGATATCTCCGAAGAGATTATCGGTAACCACTACATCGAATCGCGCAGGATCGGTGACGAAGAACATCGCCGCTGCATCGACATGGAAATAGTCGGTCTTGATATTCGGGTATTCCTTCTTGACCTCATCGAAGGTTCGCTTCCAGAGCGCACCCGAATGCAACATGATGTTGTCTTTGTGCACCATAGTGACCTTTTTTCGGCCGCGGGAGATGCAGAGTTCGAAGGCGTAGCGAATCACGCGTTCAACACCAGAGCGGGTGTTGATGCTCTCTTCTGTGGCCACTTCGCGCGCAGTGCCCACAGCAAGTGTTCCGCCGGCACCTGAATAAGGTCCTTCAGTCCCCTCTCGTACCACGAGGAAATCGATGGGATCTTTGGTCGCTAAAGGTGAGGCAACTCCTGGATACAACTTTGCCGGGCGCAGGTTGACATATTGATCGAAGGCAAAACGCATCTTGAGAAGTAAGCCTCGCTCGAGAACGCCACTTTGCACTGTTGGATCGCCAACAGCTCCGAGGAAGATCGCATCGTGCTTAGCAATTTCTGCCATCGTGGAATCGTGTAAGACCTCACCAGTCTTATGAAAGTGCGCAGCCCCTAAGTCGAAATTAGTCATTTCGAATTTCAAGCCATGCTTCTTTGCGACAACCTCGAGGACCTTCAGTCCCTCGTTGATGACATCTGGTCCGATGCCATCGCCACCAACAACTGCAATCTTCTGTACTTGTGCCATGGCTACACCAGCGTCACAAATCGAGCGGTAGCGGAAGTCTCCTTCGCCACCTTTCCGAGAACATCGGCAGGAATCGCCGAATCGACTGTCAGGACCATAAGTGCTTCTCCTCCTCGTTGGTTACGGGCTACTTGCATTCCTGCAATGTTGATTCCTAAAGCTCCCAGCGCATTGCCCACTGCCCCAACAACGCCAGGACGATCGGTGTAGCGAAGGAAAAGTAAGTGATCAGATAGGGCAACATCGACATCGAGCCCGTCGAGCTCGACGATCTTCTCCACGCGCTTAATGCCCATCAGGGTGCCACCGACCGAGACCCGCTCGCCATTTGAGAGTGCTCCGGAGAGGTGGACCATGTTTCGATGATCAGGGCTATCCCCTGAGGTGCTCACCGATGCGCTTAAACCTCGCTCTTGTGAGAGCGAAGGCGCGTTGACATAGGTGACATCGTTGACGCCAGAAGCGCTCAAGATCCCACGGAGCGCGCTGGTGGCAAGGACCGAGCAATCTTCGCTAGCAATCTCACCGCGCACTTCGACATCAACTGCTACTGGTGATTCGCCAGCGATGGCAAAGAGCACCTGAGCCAACTTCTCGACAAGTGGCAAGGCAGGTCGAACATCCTCGGCAATCACGCCGCCTTTGACATTGACTGCATCGGGAACGAGTTCACCAGCAAGTGCTTTACGAACTGAGATAGCCACCGCAATTCCAGCGCGTTCCTGCGCCTCGTCGGTGGATGCGCCTAAATGCGGCGTCGCCACGACATTATCAAGAGCAAAGAGCGGTGAATCGGTACAGGGCTCGGTAGCAAAAACATCGAGTCCGGCGGCAGCAACTCGTCCAGTCGTGAGGGCTTCATAAAGCGCCTCTTCGTCGAGGACACCACCGCGAGCTGCATTGATGATCCGCACCGATGGTTTCACTTTCTTCAGTGCTTCCGTGCCGATGAGGTTTGCGGTCTCTTTGGTCTTTGGCAAATGGATAGTGATGAAATCGCTCTCGGCAAGCAGGGTATCGAGATCTACAAGTTTGACATCTAATTGTGCAGCGCGAGCAGGCGGTAGATATGGATCATAAGCAAGTACCTTCATGCCGAAGGCTTGCATACGATGGGCGACCAACTGACCGATACGACCAAAGCCAACGATTCCAAGAGTCTTCTCGAAGAGTTCCGCACCGGTGTACTTAGAACGCGCCCACTTGCCAATGCGTAGAGCGGCATGAGCAGGCGAGATGAATCGTGCGCTGGCAAGAATCAGGGCGATGGCAAGTTCAGCGGCGCTGACAATGTTCGATGTTGGTGCATTGACCACCATGACACCGGCAGCGGTCGCTGCAGGCACATCGACATTATCCAAGCCTACACCCGCTCGCGCGATGACCTTTAATCCCTTGGCTGCAGCAATCGCTTCGCTATCCATTTTGGTCGCAGAGCGAATGAGGACTGCAGAGACGCCTTTTGCTAACTCAGCGAGCAACTCTGTGCGATCGGCACCATTGCAATTACGCACCTCGAAGTCAGGACCGAGCGCCTCGAGGGTCGCTGGACTGAGCTCCTCTGCAATCAGGACAACTGGTTTGCTCATTAGCGCGCAGCAGTTCCCTCGGTGTAGTCATCCTTTGCTTTGACCCACGACATCATGGTGCGAAGGTCGCGACCGACCGCCTCGATTGGGTGTTGCTCGCCTTTAGCGCGAAGAGCTTTGAACTCTGGCGCACCGGCATCTTGATCGGCGATGAAACGAGCGGCGAATGAACCATTCTGAACATCTTTGAGCACTGCGCGCATATTGTCCTTGACTCGATCATCGAGCACACGAGGACCTGAGATGTAATCACCGTATTCTGCGGTGTCGGAGACTGACCACCGTTGCTTGGCGATACCACCTTCGTACATCAAATCGACGATCAATTTAAGTTCGTGCAAGCACTCGAAGTACGCCACCTCTGGTTGATAACCAGCTTCAAGGAGGACTTCGAATCCCATCTGCACAAGTCGTGATGCGCCACCGCAGAGCACTGCCTGCTCACCAAAGAGATCGGTCTCGCACTCCTCTGTGAAAGTTGTGAGGATGCCACCAGCACGCAATCCACCAATTGCTTTCGCATATGAGAGCGTCAACGGCCAGGCATTGCCGGTTGCATCTTGTTCGACTGCGACGATCACGGGAACACCGCGACCGGCAACATACTCACGACGAACCAAGTGTCCTGGTCCTTTGGGAGCGACCATGCATACATCGACATTTGCTGGCGGTTTGATGTAACCAAAACGAATATTGAATCCATGGCCAAAGAAGAGCGCCGCGCCTGCTTTGAGGTTCGGCTCGATTGACTCTTTATAGATACCTCGTTGGAAATGATCGGGCGCAAGCAACATGACCACATCTGCTTCTTTGACCGCATCGGCAACGCTTGTCACGCGGAGCCCCTCGGCTTCGGCCTTTGCCTGCGACTTGGAACCCGGCTTGAGTCCTACTCGGACATCGACGCCGCTATCGCGAAGGCTCAGAGCATGTGCGTGACCTTGAGAGCCGTAACCGATGACGGCAACCTTCTTGTTCTGGATGATCGAGAGATCTGCATCCTCATCGTGATAGAGAGTGGCCACGGGTCATGCTCCTTCTTCTAGTGTTTGGTCAGGTGGAGTGAAAATCTCGGATTATGCGTCAATCCTACGCCCCATTGCGACCACTCCGGA
Organism: uncultured Bifidobacterium sp.; assembly: GCA_964586805.1. GTDB lineage: Bacteria > Actinomycetota > Actinomycetes > Nanopelagicales > Nanopelagicaceae > IMCC26077. Next base: position 4,188 of record CAZPIJ010000005.1, read on the forward strand.
CTGGGTCAATTCCAGTATTCCGAACGGGGTCAATTCACGAAGGAGCGCCTCAATATCGCTGGGGCTTGCTGTCTGCTGGATAGTGATCGAGGTCGAGGTGCTCTCGACCACATCAGCGCCATATTTTTTGAGAAGTGCATGGATCTGCTCAAGATTCGCAGCGCTGCCAACCGCCACTCGGACCAGGATCAATTCCACCTGGTGAGATGTGCTTGCCGGTAGCTCGATGATGTCGATGACATTGACCAACTTATCGAGTTGCTGGATAACTTGATCGAGCGCATGCCCTTCGACATTGACGGCGATCGTGATCCTTGAGATCTCTGGATTCTCAGTAGGTCCAACAGAGAGCGCCTCGATGTTGTAGCCGCGCCGGGAGAAGAGTGAGGAGACGCGAGCAAGAACACCCGCTTGATTCTCGACTAGGACGGAGAGGATATGTGTCTTCATTAGAGCTCCTGAGAATCCCAGTCGGGCGCTAATTCGCGCGCAATCATGATGTCATCGTTCGATGTTCCTGCAGCGACCATCGGCCAGACCATCGCATCGCGGAAGACATTAAAGTCAACTACGACCGGTTGGTCGTTTATTGCCATTGCCGCTTCGATTGTCTTATCGACATCCTCTGGCCGTTCGCAGCGAAGTCCCACGCAACCCATCGCATCTGCGAGCTTGGCAAAATCAGGAACGCGCTTTGAATGCAGGTCGGTATTGGAGTAGCGCTGGTTATAAAAGAGCGTCTGCCACTGCCGAACCATGCCTAGGCTCTCGTTATTTATGAGCGCAACTTTGATGGGAATGTTATTGATCGCACAGGTGACAAGTTCCTGGTTGGTCATCTGGAAACATCCATCACCATCAATTGCCCACACAGTGGTATCAGGTGCACCAACTTTCGCACCCATTGCCGCAGGGACTGCATATCCCATCGTTCCCAACCCACCTGAGTTAAGCCAGGTGCGCGGCTTCTCGTAACTGATGAATTGCGACGCCCACATCTGATGTTGACCTACACCAGCGGTGTAAATCGTGTCAGGATCAGAGATCTTGCCTAATCGCTCAATGACATATTGCGGCGAGAGCGAACCATCATTTGGCATGTCGTAGCCAACCGGATAGGTCGTACGCCAGCTGTCGACCTGTTTCCACCATGCGGTGAGATCGGGTTGACTCTTTGCGAACTCGGCTTTCAATGCAGGAAGTAGCTGCGCCATCGTCAATCGAACATCGCCGACAACAGGTACATCTGCGTGGCGATTCTTGCCAATTTCAGCGGGATCAATGTCGGCATGGATGACCTTGGCATTGGGTGCGAAGGTGGAGAGTTTGCCCGTGACGCGGTCATCGAAACGAGCACCTAAAGTGATGAGTAGATCTGCCTTTTGCAGCGAGGTAACGGCTGCAACGGTGCCGTGCATTCCTGGCATTCCCACATGAAGTTGATGACTATCAGGGAACGCGCCTCGTGCCATCAATGTAGTGACAACAGGTGCGCCTATTAATTCGGCGAGCGCGAGCAACTCTCTGCTGCCGTTGGCTTTGATGACGCCACCACCAACATAAAGCACGGGTCGAACTGATTGTGCGATGAGCGCTGCAGCATCTTTGATTGCCTGTGAAACAGGTTGTGAGTGATCTCGGTAGCCTGGAAGATCGATCTCCTTCGGCCACTGGAACTGCACCTTCTCTTGAAGCGCATCTTTTGCAACATCGACGAGGACAGTGCCTGGTCGACCACTAGCAGCGATGTGATAGGCCTGCGCAACTGCACGCGGGATATCGATTGCACGCGTTACTAAATAATTGTGTTTGGTGATAGGCATAGTGATGCCACGAATGTCAGCCTCTTGGAATGCATCGGTGCCGATCGCGCTCGAGGGAACCTGTCCGGTGATTGCGACCATGGGGACCGAATCCATCTGTGCATCAGCGATAGGAGTCACAAGATTGGTGGCACCAGGTCCTGATGTAGCAATACAGGTTCCGACGCGACCAGTGACTTGCGCATAACCGGTTGCCGCATGACCAGCGCCCTGTTCATGGCGGACAAGAATGTGCCGGATCTTGCTGTCATAGATTGGGTCATAGGCAGGCAAGATCGCTCCGCCCGGAATGCCGAACATGACATCTACGCCGACTTGCTCCAGGGATCGGATCAAGCTCTGCGCGCCAGTCATCTCCTCAGCCATAATTTCCTACTCCCTATTAATGCGAAATCCCCCAGTGATTCCACTGAGGGATGGCGCACGATCTCTGTTGACGCTAGATCGCGCGCTCCATAACCACAATAATTACCGCGGTTGTCATAGCCCTATTCTCCCCGCAAGGAGCCAGAACCGTCAACCCCTACTTGACCCCTGCAGCCAGGAAAAGAGCGTGAGGTTAGTCGCAGACCGCGCCCTTAGAGGCCGAGCCCACCAGTTTCGAGTATTTGGCGAGGACGCCACGGGAGTAGCGATGGGTCAGCGGCATCCAGCCCGCTTTGCGAGCTGCCAATTCTGACTCTGAGACCAACAGATCTAACTGCCTGGTCTTGGTGTTGATTCGAATGATGTCGCCATCTCGAACAAAGGCAATCGGACCACCATCGACCGCTTCTGGAGCAATGTGGCCAACACAGAGCCCAGTGGAACCACCAGAGAATCGACCATCGGTCAGCAACATCGTGCTCTTACCTAAGCCAGCGCCCTTGATTGCGCCGGTGATCATCAGCATCTCGCGCATACCAGGGCCACCCTTTGGTCCCTCGTAGCGGATCACGAGTACATCTCCTGCCTGGATCGTGCCATTCTCTAGCGCATCCATTGCTTCGCGCTCTCGCTCGAATACTCGCGCAGGACCTTCGAAGCTTTCGATGCCAATTCCGGCCGTCTTGGTAACTGCACCTTCAGGAGCAAGTGATCCATGAAGGATGGTGATGCCACCTGTGGTGTCCATGGGATTCTTCGTCGCGCGAAGAATTTCGCCATCAGGATCTGGTGGTGCAATGTGTGCAAGATTCTCTGCCATCGTCTTTCCGGTCACAGTCAGCGTATCCCCATGAAGGAGCTTGGCATCTAATAACGAGCGAAGTACGACTGGAACGCCACCGACCTTGTCGACATCGCTCATGACATAACGACCAAAAGGTTTTAAATCTCCAAGCAAAGGCACCTTGGAGCCAATTCGGTGGAAGTCCTCTAACTCCAGATCGATATCTGCTTCGTGAGCAAGGGCCATGAGATGAAGAACTGCATTCGTTGAGCCGCCCAGCGCCATAAGAATCGTGATGGCATTCTCGAAAGCTTGCTTCGTCAAGATGTCTCGTGCCGTGATTCCCTGTCGGATTAATTCGACAACCGCTACTCCGGATTTCTTCGCATAATCATCACGACGACGATCTACCGCTGGCGGCGCTGCTGAACCAGGGAGTGAGAGTCCGATTGCTTCACCAATTGATGCCATCGTGTTGGCTGTGTACATACCACCGCATGCGCCTTCACCAGGACAGATTGCCCGCTCGATCCGATCGACTTGGTCTTCAGAGATGAGTCCACGAGCACACGCACCAACTGCTTCAAACGCATCGATGATGGTGACATCCTTGCCATCGACATTTCCTGGCAAGGTTGATCCTGCATAGACGAATACCGAAGCAACATCAAGTCGTGCCGCCGCCATCATCATTCCTGGTAGCGATTTATCACAACCGGCGAACATGACCATGCCATCTAATCGCTCTGCCTGCATGACAGTCTCGACCGAGTCTGCAATAACCTCGCGAGAAACTAGTGAGAAGTGCATGCCCTCATGGCCCATCGAAATTCCGTCAGAGACAGAGATCGTTCCGAATTGGAGTGGGAATCCACCTGCTTGATGCACGCCCTCTTTGGAAGCTTTCGCAAGACGATCGAGCGAGAGATTGCAGGGCGTGATCTCATTCCACGAGGAGGCGATCCCAATTTGAGGTTTGACCCAATCCTCATCGTCCATACCGACCGCACGGAGCATGCCACGAGCTGGTGCGCGCTCCAGGCCATCGGTCACAGTGCCAGATCGCGGTTTCATTGGATTTCGCGGGGTATCACCTGTGTTCTTCGTCATAGACAGATAGTAAAGGCAAGGGCTCCACTAAAGCCAATGTGCTGGCTGTTACCTTATAACCCTACGCATTCGCGTCTACTCAACCGAATATTTGGAGATTCCCGATGAGCTCAATAAATATTAATAATCCTGCAAGCGCGCTCGCCCCCGACAGATGGCGCACCCTCTTTGTGATTGCCATTGCACAGTTGATGGTGGTCCTTGATGCTTCCATCGTCAATATTGCAATTCCGAGTGCAAAAGCCGAGTTGGGAATCACCGATGCAAACCAGCAATGGGTGGTGACCGCCTACACACTTGCCTTCGGTTCGCTGCTCCTTCTTGGTGGACGAATTGCTGA
>CAZPIJ010000005.1:8710-19987 GCA_964586805.1 uncultured Bifidobacterium sp.
AGCTACGATCTTCCAGGAACGCTCACCGCGTGTGCAGGTCTCTTTGCTCTGGTCTATGGTTTTAATGAGGCAGCAACTAAGGGGTGGTCTGCCAACATTACGATCGCATTCTTGGTGGCATCAGCGCTTCTGCTCGTAGCTTTCTTCATCATCGAAAAGAAGGTGAAGAATCCTTTGATGCCGCTTCGAGTTCTCAGCGAACGGAATCGAGGTGGTTCATACCTCGGATCGCTCGTCGTCGGTGCTGGATTATTCTCGATGTTCCTCTTCCTTGGCATCTACTTGCAATCAGTACTGGGTTACACCCCGCTCCGAGCCGGATTTGCCTTCTTGCCCTTTACCGCAGGAATCATCATCTTTGCTGGCATCGCATCGCAATTGCTCCCCAAGGTGGGCCCACGACCTTTGATGGTCCCTGGCCTACTTGCTGCCGCCGTTGGATTACTTCTGATGACACAGATAACGCCAGAGACTTCATATGTAAGCCATGTGCTGCCAGCGCTCTTGATTATGAGTAGCGGAATGGCATTGGTCTTCATCCCGCTCTCGTCAACTGCTCTTCACGGGGTTGGCAATCGCGATGCAGGAGTAGCAAGTGCACTGATCAACACCAGTCAACAAGTTGGAGGATCACTTGGCACTGCACTGCTCAACACGGTCGCTGCAACCGCGACAACTTCTTACATGATTGCTAATCCGACGAAGTCACCACTTTTTGGATTGACCCATGGATTCACAGTCGCCTTCACAGTTAGCGCAGTGCTTCTTGTCGTTGGTGCGATTGTCTTAGCGCTCTTTATCAACATTGGCAAAGAAGCGGTGATCGAAACCGAAGGCGGCGCTACGGTCCACTAGTTTTCTAAGCTTGACCCAAAAGGCCAAGGAGAAGTTCGCGAACTCGCGCGGCATCTGCTTGGCCTTTGGTCTCTTTCATCACAGCACCAATAAGCGCGCCAGCAGCTGGCAGATGACCATTTCGAACCTTGTCAGCAGTCTCTGGTTGATCTGCAATCGCCTTTTCAATCGCTGCAATCAGAGCACTTTCATCAGAGACGACTTTGATTCCTTTCGCGGAGATCACCGTATCTGGATCGCCTTCGCCAGCAATGACGGCAGCGACTACTTGCCGCGCAAGTTTGTCGGTCAACTCCCCTGCCGAGATCAATTCAACTATTCGAGCGACATCTTTAGGCGAGATATTGATGTTGATCAGTTCAACTTCGGCTTCGTTGGCTAATCGCGAAATCTCACCCAACCACCACCCTCGCGCTTTTGTGGGATCTGCGCCCAAGGCAACCGTCTCCTCGACAAGATCAACAGCGCCGGCATTGACCATCGCCGCCATCTCTTTATCGGGTACCTGCCAAAGAGTCTGCAATCGAGCTCGGCGCATTGAGGGCTTTTCTGGCAATTGGCTCCGCAACTTTTCGATCCAACCGGCATCAGGCGCAACGGGAGTGAGATCGGGCTCTGGGAAATAGCGATAATCCTCTGCCTGTTCCTTCGAACGACCTGAGCGGGTGGTTCCAGAATCTTCTTGGAAATGTCGAGTCTCTTGGATTACTCGTTCGCCTTTCTCAAGCAATCCGGCATGGCGAATCATCTCGCCACGAACTGCCCTCTCGACTGAACGAAGTGAGTTGACATTCTTAGTTTCGCTTCGAGTTCCTAACTTGCCTGAGCCAATAGGCGCAAGCGAAACATTGGCGTCGCAACGGAGAGATCCTTGCTCCATCTTTACATCACTCACACCTAGTGCACGCAGGATGTCACGAAGCTCCTTCACATAAGCTTTGGCTACTTCTGGTGCATATTTACCAGTTCCCGAGACGATCTTCGTGACGATTTCAACGAGCGGAATTCCTGCTCGGTTGTAATCCAGGAGCGAGTATTCGGCGCCATGAATCCGGCCAGTAGCTCCGCCCACATGGAGAGATTTACCGGTGTCTTCTTCCATATGTACTCGTTCGATCTCAATACGGAAGGTTTTCAAGCCTTCGTCGGTCTCTACATCGACATCGAGATAGCCATTGGTACAAATCGGCTCGTCGTACTGAGAGATTTGAAAGTTCTTGGGCATATCAGGATAGAAATAATTCTTTCGAGCGAATCTACTTGTTGGCGTGATGGCACAGTTGAGCGCTAATCCGATTCGAATGGTGCTTTCAATCGCTTTCTCATTGACAACTGGAAGCGCACCTGGCATGCCCAAGCAGACCGGACAGGTCTGGGTGTTGGGAGCGGCACCAAAGGTAGTGGCACAACCACAGAACATTTTCGTCTCTGTATTGAGCTCGACATGTACTTCCAGGCCCAGTGATGGTTCGTATTTAGCGACTACCTCGTCGTATGAGAGTGCCATCACCGCACCTGCAACTCTGGGATCTGATGTGTTAGCGGGCCATTCCACTGCCTATGCAACTCGCGCTCGAGCGCGCCACCTACTTGATAGAGGCGATCATCCTTCATCGCTGGAGCGATGATCTGGAATCCAACAGGCAGACCTTCGGATAGTCCTGCAGGCAAACTCATCGAAGCAACGCCAGCCAGATTCACTGGGATTGTGGCAACATCGCTGAGATACATCGAGAGAGGATCATCACTCTTCGCACCGATTTTGAAGGCAACCGTTGGAGTCGTTGGCGAGACGAGGACATCTACTTTTTGATAAGCAGCGGCAAAGTCACGGGTGATCAGCGTCCGCACCTTCTGAGCGCTACCGTAGAAAGCCTCGTAATACCCGGCAGAGAGCGCATAAGTGCCAAGGATGATTCGTCGTTTCACTTCGGCACCAAATCCAGCTGCGCGAGTCAGACTCATTACCTCTTCGGCGCTTCGACTGCCGTCGTCGCCGACTCGTAGGCCATAGCGCATCGCATCAAAGCGAGCGAGATTGGATGATGCTTCGCTCGGTGCGATCAAATAGTAGGCGCCCAATGCATATTTGAAGTTGGGACAGGATACTTCGATGATTTCAGCGCCTTGAGATTCGAGTATCGCAAGTGATTCGGCAAAACGATCTGCAACCCCTTTTTCATATCCATCGCCTGATAACTCCTTGACGACACCAATCTTCATCCCTTTGACATCGCTCCGTTGAGCTGCAGCGACAACATCAGGAACAGCGGCGTTGATACTGGTGGCATCTTTAGGGTCGTAACCGGCAATCACCTGATGTAAAAGTGCAGTATCGAGGATTGTGCGAGCACAAGGCCCTGCTTGATCTAAACTCGAGGAGAACGCAACCAGGCCATAGCGCGAAACACCACCATAGGTTGGCTTCACACCGACCGTTCCAGTGACTGCGGCTGGTTGCCGAATCGAACCACCAGTATCCGTACCGATTGCCAACGGAGCTTGGAAGGCAGCTAGTGCAGCAGCAGAACCACCGCCTGATCCACCAGGAATCCGCTCAGTGTCCCAAGGGTTACGAGTAGGACCGAAGGCTGAGTTCTCTGTTGAAGAACCCATTGCGAATTCATCCATATTCGTTTTACCCAGAATGATCACACCAGAATCTTTCAACCGGGTCACAACAGTTGAATCGTAAGGAGGGCGCCATCCTTCGAGGATCTTCGAACCACATGTGGTCGGCACACCCTTTTGTGTTAAGACATCCTTTAGGGCAAGTGGCACGCCGTGTAATGGCGATTTACCCTCGCCTTTACTTCGATCTGCCAAATCGGCCTGAGCCAACGCGCCTTCGTTATCGACGAATAAGAAAGCATTGATGGTCAGATCGGTTGCGGCAATCTGATCCAGGTGCGCTTGGGTGACCTCGCGGGATGAAACTTGACCTTCTGCGATGAGCGTTCCTAATTCGGCAGCGCTCTTCTTAATCAGATCGCTCACGCCTCTTCACCCAAAATCTGCGGAACCCGAAAACGCGAATCCTCACTCGCAGGTGCGCCACTGAGCGCCTGGTCGGGAGTGAGACTTGGGAGAATTACATCAGGCCGAGTGACATTGGTGATCTCCAAAGGATGCGACATCGCAGGTACGGCGGCACCGGCAGCCTCTTGGACCACTGCAACTGCATCGAGAATGCCATCAATCTGGCCAGCGAGGTGATTGAGCTCCTGCTCTCCGAGAGAGATTCGGGCTAGCGCGGCGATTCGCGCCACCTCTTCGCGCGAGATTCTCGAGTTGCTAGCCATGTGGCAAGCCTACCGGCGAATCTGACCGGTCCCGGTCACGATCCAGGTGGTCGTGGTCATCTCCTCTAAGCCCATGGGACCTCGTGCATGCGCCTTCTGATTCGAGATGCCAATCTCGGCGCCAAAGCCCATCTCTTCGCCATCGGTGAAGCGCGTAGAGGCATTGATCATGATCGCTGCCGCATCTAATTCGTTGATGAAACTCTCGATTGTTTTTGGATTTTCGGAGATTATGGCTTCGGTGTGATTAGTGCCGTACCTCTGGATATGTTCCGCCGCTTGATGTACATCATCGACCACGCGAATGTTTATTTCAAGGACACCGTACTCGGTCGACCAATTCTCCTCTTGCGCAAGAGTTGCCTGGATTCCGAGTTTTGCTGCCGCTGCAATCGTTTGTGCGTCACCGTGGACGACGACTTTCTCATCGTTGAGTGCCTTCAAAGCAATGGGCAAGAAAGCTCCTGCAATCTCTTTATGGAGAAGGAGGGTCTCAGCGGCATTGCAGACGCTTGGTCGCTGCACCTTTGAATTGATCAGGATAGGTAGCGCCTTCGCCAAATCACCATCTTTATCTACATATACATGGCAAACACCGGCACCGGTCTCGATAGTGGGCACTTTTGCTTCATCAACCACTGTGCGAATCAGCGCGGCGCTCCCTCGAGGAATAACTAAATCCACCAATCCGCGAGCATGGAGTAATTCGGTGACACTGGAGCGATTTGCCGAGGAGACTAATTGAATGACATCAGCTGGCAATCCGGCGCTGACAACCGCATCACGCATAATGGAGACAAGAGCTTCGTTCGATCGAGCCGCGGTGGCCGATCCGCGAAGCAGCGCAGAATTGCCAGACTTCAGGAGAATTACTGCTGCATCGACCGTGACATTTGGGCGTGCTTCATAAACCATGCCCACTACACCAAAGGGCACGGTGACTTGTTTGAGATGCAGCCCATTCTCTAGAGTCCGTTCGCGCTTGACGATGCCAACTGGATCAGGAAGAGCAATGATCTTTCGCGCTCCACCGGCGATACCGGAGATTCGCTCTGGAGTCAGGAGTAAGCGGTCGATGAGGGATTCTGATATTCCCTCAGCTCTCGAGCGGATGACATCTTCACTATTTGCCGCGAGAATCTCACTCTCCCGAGCCAGAAGCGCTGATGCAATCGCTTCGATGGCGTTATCTTTTTGAGCACGAGTTGCATGAGCAAGCACGCGACCTGCTTTTCGTGCCGACTCAGCTAACGAGGCAATCATGGGAGATAGCCTAACGAATCTTCACTCCGATACGCTTGCCAATATGGTCGTCTTTCGCTGGCTTCGTAGGCTCATCATCACCAGTCTTGCGCTCTATCTCGTGCTCTTTAGCTTCACTCGACTCATCCACTATCCAGAGCCGATAGCTGCGGCCAGGCTGGGATTCGCACTTGCTCACGACACCCCGAAATTGATGCCATCGCATTACATTCCACCATCGGATGCGCCGCGGGAATGGGCAGTTACCTCTGAAGAGTTGCCACGAACTGTCCGGTTCGATGGCTCCCAGATTTCTTTCAAGAAATTTCTCGATCAAACCGCCACGAATGCTTTCGTCGTCGTCAGAAATGGCGTCATCACCTACGAGTGGTACAAGGAAGGGTTCGATAAAAAGTTCCTCTTTCCTTCCTACTCGGTAGCCAAAACCTTAACCTCAATCATGATTGGCCAACTAGTTGAGGAAGGAAAGATCCGGGAGAGCGATAAGTTCATCGATTTCTTCCCAGAGTTCAAGAATGGTTCCGCATTCGATGAGATCACAATCAACCAACTTCTCGACATGCGCTCTGGTGTTGGCGTCTCGGATAACTACCCGTCTGGACCCAGTGGTTGGGGCGTGGCAATCGCCCAGATGTATGCGTCGACAGACTTGCACTGGTTCCTGGGCAACAACCGGAAGATGGCTTTCCAGCCAGGCATGGACGCGGAGTATCGAAGCGTCGATTCGATGATGCTTGGCATGATCATCAAGAAAGTGACCGGTGAGAGAGTTTCCGATTTCTTTGCTCGGTCAATTTGGCAACCGGCCGGAGCGAGCTATGGTGCTACTTGGAATGTCGACCGCCTTGATGGTCAAGAGAAGACCTTCTGTTGCTTCAACGCAGCTGCACGAGACTACGCACTTATGGGCCAGATGATTCTCGATGGCGGCATAGTCAATGGGAATCAGGTGATTCCGCAACAATGGAGCAAAAGATTAGCGACGCCAGTGGTCACACTCGACCGCGATTGGGGTTATGGCGCACAAATCTGGCATCCATACCCCAACACTTCCATGCTCTTGGGATTGCATGGCCAACATGTCCTCGTCGTGCCAGAAACTAAGACGGTTGTAGTCAAACTCAGCGATGACCTAAATGATGAGAATGAAGCTCCCGTCACTGAAGTCATGCGGGATATAGCGCTGCGAAATTAGACCAAAGTCAGATCATCACGATGGACAAGTTCGCGGTCGTACTCTGCGCCGAATTTTGCTGCCAACTCCTTGGTGCTCTTCCCAAGAAGTTGCGGAATCTCATCGCTATCAAAAGCTACTAAGCCACGGGCAATCACTTTGTTCTGCGGAGAAACGAGGTTGACGACATCACCGGCGGCGAAGTCCCCTGTTACTGCGGTGACCCCTGCTGCTAAGAGCGAGGTGCCGCGCTCAGTTATTGCGACCGTCGCGCCAGCATCGAGGGTGAGCGCCCCTTTTGGCGAAGAAGCGTGAGCAATCCATAAAGCACGAGAAGGTGCTCGGTGCGAACCAGCATGAAAAATCGTTCCAATATCTGCACCATCGATTGCTCCTTGGACATGCTCAAGCGAGGTGAGAACGACTGCCGTTCCCGCACTCGTTGCAATTCGTGCTGCTTCCACCTTTGTGGTCATGCCACCGCTGCCCACGCCTGAACTCCCGGCACCGCCAAAATTTGCTTCTGCAAGGGCGGCGAAATCGGATACTTCAGGAATCTTCTTCGCGTTGGCCGAGTGCGGCGGCGCATCATAAAGCGCATCGATATCCGAAAGTAGAATCAACAGATCTGCCTGAACCAAGTGCGCGACCAGAGCGGCAAGTCGGTCGTTATCTCCGAAGCGAATCTCAGAAGTACCCACGGTGTCGTTCTCATTTATGACCGGCACTACTCCCAGCGAGAGCAACCGCTCAAGTGTGCGCTGAGCGTTTCGATAGTGGCTTCGTCGGACAATATCTTCACTTGTGAGTAGCACCTGTGATGCCGTAATCGAATACCGGGCAAAGGATTCGGTATATCGATACATCAATAATCCTTGGCCGACCGAGGCCGCAGCTTGTTGGAGCTCTAATTCTTTCGGTCTGCTCTTTAATCCAAGGGGCGCAAGTCCAGCTGCAATCGCACCTGATGTGACCACGAGTACATCGATCTTTCGATCGCGCGCACTTGCCACGGCGTCTACGAGTCGATCTACCGCAGCTGAATCCAAACCAGCACCAGCGCTACCAGTGAGCGAAGATGAACCAACCTTGATGACGATTCGTTTTGCATTGGTGACTTCACTGCGCATCGTCTTCGCTCCAGTCTTCGCCACCATTATCTGCTCTCTCTTTATGGAGACCTAGTTGAACACTCTCTACCCGCACATCGTGTCCTCGGCGAGTATGGAAATGCTCTACTCCAGCCTCGATTGTTGGCTCCCACTGAAAGCCGGTCGCATCTTCGCCCTCGCCTATGAGAACCTCACAGCCTGGCTGTGCTCCTAATTTGAAGAGCGCCTTTTCGACTCCAAGGCGCGCCAGTCGATCTGCTAAATAACCGACAGCCTCTTCGTTGCTGAAATTTGTTTGATGAACCCATCGCTCGGGCTTGACTCCAGTGATAACGAATCGACCGTGCTTATCTTGTTTCACTTCGAAACCAACATCATCGACCGCTTTAGGTCGAAGCACGATTCGAGGAGCTTCCTGAGCTACTTTCGGATCTTTAAGCTGTCGGTTGATAAGTGCGGCCATCGCGTAGAGCAGCTCGGTGATTCCTTCCCGGGTTGCCGCCGAGATTGGGTAGACCTCCAGGCCACGAGCTCGGAGATTCTCGCTGACCATCTCTGCCATAGCCCGTCCATCAGGAAGGTCTATCTTGTTGAGCGCAACAATTCGGGGGCGATCATTAAGTCCGCCGTAAGCCGCAAGCTCTGCCTCGATTACTTCAAAATCGTGAATCGGATCGCGATCACTCTCGAGTGTGCCGCAATCCAAGACATGTACTAGCGCCGAACAGCGCTCCACATGGCGCAAGAATTCAAGTCCTAGCCCCTTGCCTTCGCTTGCGCCAGGAATCAATCCAGGTACATCGGCAACGGTGAATCGATGCTCGCCAATCTCTACGACACCAAGATTGGGGACCAAGGTGGTGAAGGGATATTCGGCAATCTTTGGTCGGGCAGCAGATATCGCAGCAATCAAGGATGATTTTCCTGCAGATGGATATCCCACGAGCGCAATATCGGCGACGCTCTTTAACTCAAGGGTTAATTCGACCTTCTCTCCTGGCTCGCCAAGAAGAGCGAATCCGGGGGCTCTGCGCTTGGATGATGCCAACGCTGCATTCCCCAAACCGCCAGCCCCACCGCGAGCGACAACAAAGCGGGTGCCCACGCCGAGCAAGTCAGCGATGATGTTTCCGTGTGTGTCCCGAAGGACCGTCCCTTCGGGAACCGGCAAGATCAGATCATCGCCTTGTGGTCCATCTTTATGGCCGCCTTGCCCATGGCGCCCTGAGGTCGCCGTCCGATGTGGGCTGTAATGAAAATCTAGAAGTGTTGTCGAACTTGGATCGACCACGAGGATGATGTCGCCACCTCGGCCACCATTGCCACCATCAGGTCCACCTAGAGGCTTGAACTTTTCACGATGCACCGAGACGCAACCGTTACCACCACTTCCTGCTTGAGCAAGTAGTCGTGCTTGATCGATGAAACTTACTGATGACATCTGCGTTAATCACCTCTACTTCCTCATTCTGCTTAAAAGAAAAAAGCGGGCCCGTATGCGGACCCGCTCAAAAAAAGTCCGTCGATTATTGAGGGAGAACATTCACGACACGACGCCCACGAGCGTTGCCAAACGAGACGGATCCGGCAGCCAGAGCGAAGAGAGTGTCATCCTTGCCACGACCAACATTTGCACCTGGGTGAAAGTGAGTTCCTCGTTGACGAACCAGGATCTCGCCCGTGCGGACTACCTGTCCAGCAAAGCGCTTCACACCAAGAAATTGCGGATTGGAGTCGCGACCATTGCGGGTCGAGGAGACACCTTTTTTACTTGCCATCTCGTAACTCTCTCTCTAATTACTTGCTGATTTTACTTGCTGTTGATCGCCGTGACTTTGATGCGGGTCTTCTTCGCACGGAAGCCTTGACGACGACGGTAGCCGGTCTTGCTCTTGTATCGAAGGATGTCGATCTTGGGACCCTTTACCTCTTCGAGCACCTCGGCGCTAATGGTGGAGCCAACTCCCGGAGTTGAGACCTTCCCGCCATCGACGACAAGAAGAATCGGCAGTGAGAGGGTGCTACCCACTCCGGCTTCGACTCGATCGATATCGAGAACTTCGCCGACGGATACTCGCTCCTGGCGAGCGCCAGCCTTGACGATTGCGTACACGGTTGCTCCTTGGATGCCCGTTGATTACAGGCTGCTAAGGGTAGGGATTGGCTCCCCTACCGGTCAAACTGAGGGGGTGATGACCCCGCCGCTGCTGACTCGACGACGACCACGCCGGCCGGTTGAGAGTGGGCTCTGCACCGGAGTATCCACGATCATCAGCTCAGATTTTGAGCTTTTCTCGTCGCGATCGTGAATCACTTCGTGTTCATCTGAAGGATCGTCTTCGCGGTGACCGCCAGCATCGCCAGCATCGCCAACATCGCCAGCACCGCCAACGCTGCTCTCGTCATCATGGTGTCGCGATTGTGCTGCCATTGGGACCGGATCCATATGGATATGTATCCCGCGGCCATGGCAACTCTCGCACGAGGTCGAGAAGGCTTCAATCAGACCTTGGCCAACTCGTTTCCGAGTCATCTGAACCAGACCTAACGAGGTTACTTCTGCTACCTGATGCTTGGTTCGATCGCGACCAAGACATTCGGTCAACCGACGCAAGACCATATCCCGATTTGATTCTAAGACCATGTCGATGAAATCGACCACGATGATTCCACCAAGGTCGCGGAGTCGAAGTTGACGCGCAATCTCTTCTGCCGCCTCGAGATTATTCTTTGTGACAGTCTCTTCTAGATTTCCACCCTTGCCAATAAATTTTCCGGTGTTGACATCGATGACAACCATCGCTTCAGTGCGATCGATGACCAGCGATCCACCTGAGGGTAGATACACCTTTCGATCGAGGGCTTTCGCCAACTGCTCATCGACTCGGTGCTCAGCGAAAATATCCTTTGGTTTATGCCACTTAGATATTTTCTGCACAAGATCAGGCGCTACGAAGCCGAGATAACTGCTGATTTCTTCCCACGCTTCATCGCCCTGTACATGGAGTGAGCGGAAATCCTCATTGAAAATGTCGCGCACTACCCGAATATTGAGGTCGGGCTCGGCATAAAGAAGTGACGGTGCGCTGGCACTTGGCTCTTTCGCCTTTTGCTCGATTACTTCCCACTGCGCCTTTAAGCGAGCGACATCGCGAGTAAGTTCTTCCTCACTTGCACCTTCAGCAGCGGTACGAACAATGACGCCAGCTTCCTCAGGGACAAGCCCCTTTAAGATCGACTTGAGGCGAGAGCGCTCGTTCTCTGGCAAGCGACGGCTGATGCCACTCATTCCCCCTGCGGGTACATAAACAAGATAGCGACCAGGCAATGAGATCTGACTGGTGAGCCGAGCGCCCTTTTGGCCGATGGGATCCTTGGTGACCTGTACCAATACCGGTTGACCGGATTTGAGGGCTAATTCGATTTTTCGTGGCGTGCCATCGGCAAGACCTGCGGCATCCCAATTCACTTCTCCGGCGTAAAGAACTGCGTTCCGACCTTTGCCAATATCGACGAATGCTGCCTCCATGCTCGGCAGAACATTCTGCACCCGCCCGAGATAAACATTTCC
>CAZPIJ010000005.1:20087-25417 GCA_964586805.1 uncultured Bifidobacterium sp.
CGAATTCGTTCTGATCAGCATGGCGATTTCGCCCGCGACCGCGACCACCCCGCCGCCGATTGCGATGTCGTGAACGACCACCGCTCTCGCCAGCAACAGCGCTCTCCTCGCTTGCAGAATCTTTGCCACGGAGATCAGCTTGCGCAGTGGCGCTCTCCTTCTTCGCTTTAGGCGCTGCCTTTTCAGCAACGGGCTTCTCTGCGGCCTTCTTGGATGTCGTTCGTGCCGGCGCTTGGAAGACAGGTACGGGGATTACCCCCTTCTTGGCCTTCGCAGGGGCAGTTGCAGGTGCATTTTTGGGGCTTTCCACTACAACAGTGGCAGCTTTCTTCGTTGCCTTGGAGGCTTTTGGTTTAGCGGGTGATTTCTCTGGCTTCTGCTCTTTAGCAGAAACTTTTTTCAATACGCGCTTACGCGCAGTTGCAGCCATCGTTACTCATTTCATGTCCTACCGAAATAGGACGAAGCTCAGTGTTCGTGAAGAAAATCTTCGGTCGCGCCACCAAGGTCTGCTGCTGATCGAAATCAGCTCGCCCCCTCGAGGCTGCGGTTGCCCTAAGTATGGCAGATAACTAGCTTCGAGCGCGAATATTGAGCAAGAGGCCGACCCCAATCAAGGTGGCAAACATGCTCGAGCCCCCGTATGACAGCAACGGCAGCGGCACCCCGGTCATGGGAGCCAACCCCAAGGTCATCCCGATGTTCTCGAATATTTGAAATCCAAACCATGCAGTTACGCCGAGGCAGACTAACCGACCAAATAAATCGTTAGCTCTGCGGGCAATCACAAGTGCGCGCCACAGAATAATCGAGTAGAGCAGAACGATGATCGCGCACCCTACAAAACCTAATTCTTCACCGGCCACGGTAAAAATAAAATCTGTTTGTTGCTCGGGAACGAATCGGCCATTTGTTTGAGGTCCTTCGAAGAGTCCTTTGCCGAATAGTCCTCCAGAACCAATGGTGATTCGCGCTTGTCGTAATTGATATCCAGTGCTCTGCGGGTCGGCAGTCGGATCGACAAATGATTGCAATCGATTGAGTTGATACTGCGCGATGACTCCCAATCGAATTGCAACGAACGCACCAAACCCTGCGATTGCCAGGAGACCTACGCTCCAACGAAGTTGTGCACCAGAGACGGCAATCATCGTCACTACTGAAGCGCCAATAATCACAGTGGTACCTAAATCTGGTTGTAACACGATCAATAGAATCGGGATAGCGGCTACAGCTAATGCCTGGAGAACATCGATTGCTCTGGGATATTCATGGCCATCTTGCTTCTCAGCAAGGATCATCGCCATGCCCACGATGATCGCAATCTTCGCTAACTCCGCTGGCTGAATTTGCAACCCACCAGGCAACGCAATCCAGGCACGGGCACCATTTACCGTCGCGCCAATTCCAGGTATCAGCACGGCAACAAGACCAAGGACAGAGATTCCCCAGATTATTGGGGTGTAGGCGCGCAGCAAGCGGTAATCAATGAGAGTGGTGCCGAAAGCAAGTAATAAACCGATGAGAATATTTAACGCATGTCGCTTCAGGTAGTACTCGGGATCGCCGCCAAATGAGGCATACCAGTCTCGAGTGGCTGCGTAGATAAGTACGATTCCGATTCCCAAAAGGGCTCCGACTGCAATCAACAATGGCAGGTCAAAGCGATCAACGATGGAGATTCGTTCAAATCGTGATCGCCTGAACCGGCGCGGATTATGCATCGTCGCCATCTTCACTCCACCACCGGTCTGCGCGGAATTTGCGAAGGAGGTACCGATGGGAAGAGCGCCTGCTCCTTGAGGATTTGCGAACCCTGGACGCCAAAGATTGCTTCGTAGATTCTGCGCACTGATGGACCTGATGTACCCGAACCGGTACCTCCTTGGCTAATCATCATCACCACTGCATACCGAGGTGCATCAGATGGGGCAAAACTTGCAAACCACGAAGTCGTATCTTTACTTGAGCCATCAGGATTCTTGCCGTACACCTCGCCGGTGCCGGTCTTGCCGCTTATGGCTATCGGCATTCCATCAAAGCGCCACTTTGCCGTTCCTGATGTCACCACTGCACGGAGTGATTTTCGTAGGAATGCCATCGTCTTCTTTGACACTGGCAGTTTCCCAACTTTCTTAGGGTCAATCTCCTTGATCAATTCTCCCTCGGGTGAAATCACAGCGCGCGCAACAGTGGGCTGCCACATCGTGCCGCCATTTGCAATGGCTGCATAAATCTGTGCCATTTGCAAAGGAGTCATCGTGGTGTCACCTTGACCAATTGCAAAGTTGACCGCATCTCCTGCGCGAATCTTGGCACCATCTACGCAATTCTCTTTTGCAATCGCAATCAAATAAGGAGTGAGCTGAGACTTCTTGGCACGCTTCTCGTAATTACAAAAAAAATCCTTGTTCCGTTCATACCATTTAGCGCGCCACTGCCGATCAGCTAAGCGACCAGCGGACTCTGAGGGCAGATCGATCCCGGTGCGCTTGCCTAGATGGAATGCGGCAGCCGCCTTGTAGAAGTAGTCGTTCGGCTCCTTCTTAGGTCGCAACCCACCATCTTTCAACCATTCGTTATACGCAATCTCGTACCAGAGCGTGTCGCAGGAAATGGCAATTCCCTGCTCGAGCGAGATTCTTCCTACCCCTTTGCTCTCGTAGTTCCTGAAAGTTCTATTTCCCACTTGGAAATCAGCCGGGCAGTCGTACATGCCATTGAGGTCATAGCCAGCCTTGGATGCAGCTGCGACTGAGACAACTTTGAAAGCGGAGGCGGGCGCAAAGGTTCCCTGAAGTGCTCGCGAGAGCGCAGGCACTCCACTCTTTGAACTGTATAAATCCTTCGCCTGCTTCTGTGTTATCCCCTGCTCCCAAATATTTGGGTCGTAAGTGGGATAGGAAGCCATTGCAAGGATGCGTCCAGTCTTAACATCCATCACGACTGCGGCACCTGAATCGGCTTTGCGGGCACCCTTCTTATCTACCGTTCCAGAGCGCGCGCGGATAATCGCAGCGACTAATTCGCGTTCGACAACTGCCTGCAATCGTGCATCGATGCTCGTGACTAGATGATTGCCAGGGATTGCCGGGCTCTCTTTAAGGACACTAGTTGCAGATTCCTTCCGGTCGACAACGATCGTTTTTACTCCCGGAACTCCGCGCAAATATTGGTCGTATTGCTTCTCTAATCCTGCTTTACCAAGGGACTCATTGAGGTAGAGCTTTCGCGAGGTAACTTTCGCTAATTCTTGCTCACTTACTGGCCCGACATACCCGAGAATGTGGGCCGCGTTCACGCCTTCGGCCCCTGGGTAATATCGAAAGCCTTGTGGCGATGCAAGAACGCCCGGGTATCGCTCTGCATGTTCGACTATCGAGAGAGCAACTTCCTCGCTTGCGTCGACAGCAATCGGGATCGGTTGATAGCGAGAACCATTCCAACATCGTGCGCCACCAGTGAGTTCTGCCGCTACCTTCTCACCACATAGTCTGCTCTTGCCATAAACCTGGTCATAAGGCATCTTCAGAATCTTTGCAGTCGCTTTGAGTGCAGCTATTCCCTTATCGGGCTGTGCATCCAGAATTGATCGATCAACTGCAACGACTAATCCCACTCGATTGAGGGCAAGGGGTTTGCCCGAACTATCCAGAATCATTCCACGGGTAGCCGGCGTGACGACATTTCGGCTTTGAATTTCAAGGGCTGCATCTTGGTATCGCTCGGTGGTCGCGACTTGAAGGTAAAAAAGTCGACCCAATAGCGCAAGCATCAGCGAGAAGAGCAAAATCTGAACGAAAATGGTGGCGTATCGAGATCGCTCACCCATTGCGAGCTCCAGATCCGAGAATCCCTGCTGGGCTTGCAGCACTACTTGCGCCGCCTGCGAAGTGAGCGAGCCTGATGATCATCGGCGAGAGCAATGGCGTAAAGATCGCCGACCAAAGTAGTACCCCTGGTGCAGTCCTTGCGAACGAGAGTCCTTGTTGTGCGCTTATCAACCAACTAGTCACTGCGAAGAGGAGTAATGTGATCAGAAGCGCACCTGTGACAGTAACGGTAAGAGTGAGTGGTGCCCGTCTACTTGAACGGAGTTGCACTCCCATTTCAGCGATTCCATAACAGACTGATGCAAGAACGAAAGCCCAGTGGCCAATCAATCCAACCGAGAGCGGATTAAGATCAAAGAGCAGGCCCGCGATAAAACCTTGCAGCGCAGCAAACTCTGGCTCCTCTAAGAATGCCCAGGCTAAAACTACAATCAGAAAAAGTGAGGGATCGGCCAGTGGAAAGTCGATCCGTGCAATGACCGAGTTCTGTAGCGCCAGCGAGATTATTGCGATTGGCAGAAAGAAGAGCGTCTTGCGCATTATTGCTTCGCCTTCTTCTTGCCGGTCGAGGAAGAGGGCGAAGGCTCAGGTGTAGGAGTGATGTAAACGGTGACCGTTGGCGTGGGAGTTGGTTTTGGCGCCGGAGGCAAGAGCGCATCGCGCGGATTGACTTTCACCTTCCCTGTCACCACCGCGACCACTTCAATAGAGTTAACATTCACAAAGGGTTTGACTAGTGCGCTCTTGGTCAATGTGCCCGAGCTCTGATTGACAGCAGTCACTGTCCCGATCGGCACTCCGGGAACGAATGGTCGGCTACTGGTGCTGCCTCGAGCTACCAATCGATCGCCAACTTTCAATGGTGACGAGGAATCGAAGAGCGTCAATGAGAGTTCAGAGTTGCCATTGCCCGTGACTACACCCAGCACTCCTGAACCCTCCATTCGAATTCCTGCTTTGAAGGTCTCGTCGTCGATAAGCAATGCAATCGCGCTCTCTGCAGTTACCGAAATGACTCGGCCAACCAGGCCAGCACCAGCGATAACCGTCATATCCTCATCGACACCATCTCGGGTGCCCACATCCAACTGGACCGTTCGACTAAATCCAGCGGCCGAACCAGCAGCAATTACTCGTGCAGGCACGCTCTCATATCTCCCTGCCGCTGCGAGATCAAGCACTTTGGAGAGCGCTTCAAATTCGCGTTGTGCGACCGAGAGTCTGCTTACCTCCTCTTTCAGCGCTGCATTCTTTGATTCGAGTTCAGAGATCTTCGCTCCGCTCCTACCTAAGTTGGATGCATCAGAGATGAAGCGACTTACTGGGTCATAGAAGAAGCGAAAGAACGATTGAACCGGAGCAAGCACAGTATTAGTAATATTTCGGAAAGTTTGGCCTGGAACAGTGCCTCGAAGGTCGAGAGTGACGATGATCAAGGCGGTGACTAGGAGTGCGATGAGAAAGAATCGTGAACGCGACTTATCTGGAGTTGCCAAC
>CAZPIJ010000005.1:25517-27042 GCA_964586805.1 uncultured Bifidobacterium sp.
AACGCCCATAACGCCCATAACGGAGTGCGACTGTTATCTGCGAGGTTCGGAGATAAGAACCTTTTCGAGGGCTTCGAATTCCTCGATACATCGTCCAGTACCCATAACCACCGCATTTAACGGATTCTCTGCGATATGCACCGCAATGCCAGTCTCGTGACGAAGTCGTTCGTCCAGCCCGTGCAAGAGCGCTCCACCACCTGTGAGCACAATGCCACGATCCATGATGTCGCCAGAGAGTTCTGGTGGACAACTATCGAGTGTGCTCTTTACCGCCTCAACGATTCGTGAGACCGGCTCATCGATTGCTTTGCGAATCTCTTCGGCAGTTACCAGTATCGTCTTGGGTAGACCTGTGACTAGATCACGACCGCGAATCTCAGCATCCGGCTCGCCCACTGCAGGAAAGGCAGAGCCAATTGCCATCTTGATCTCTTCAGCGGTTCGCTCACCAAGCAAGAGTGAATACTCTCGTTTGATCCATGTGATGATTGCTTGGTCGAGTTCGTCTCCCCCAACGCGAATCGATTGCACGGTGACGATTCCGCCCAATGAAATAACGGCAATCTCGGTGGTGCCACCACCGATATCAACGACCATGTTTCCTGTTGGTTCGTGAATTGGTAGACCAGCACCAATCGCTGCAGCCATAGGCTCCTCGATGATGTACACCTTGCGAGCGCCTGCGGCATAGCCCGCATCCTTTACTGCGCGCTGCTCGACACCAGTGATTCCGGAAGGAACGCATACGACCAACCGTGGCTTAGCAAAATGGCGTCGCTTGTGGACTTTTTGGATGAAGTAGCGGAGCATCCGCTCGGTGGTATCAAAATCAGAGATCACGCCATCTTTCAAAGGCCTGATGGCCACGATATTTCCGGGTGTGCGACCGATCATCCGCTTTGCCTCTAGGCCAACAGCGAGAATGCCACCGGTATCTTGATTGATCGCCACGACACTCGGCTCGTTGAGCACGATGCCTCGACCGCGCACATAAACCAATGTATTTGCGGTTCCCAGGTCGATCGCCATATCACGACCGATGAACGACATCGTCTTAGCCATTATCTACCTCCGAAGAAAAGTGCAATCTCGCGCTCAGCAGATTCGACAGAATCTGAACCGTGCACGATGTTCTGTACAACTTTGGTTCCTTGGTCTCGCGCAAGATCGCCACGAATGGTTCCGGGAGCTGCACTCGTGGGGTCGGTTGCTCCTGCAAGTGAGCGGAAACCTTCGATCACTCGATTCCCCTCGGCGATGAGTGCGACGATAGGCCCAGAGAGCATAAATTCCAGTAGCGGTTCGTAAAAGGGTTTTCCGGCATGTTCGGCGTAATGCTTCTCTAATAGCGCACGATCTGCGTGGAGCATTCGAAGATCGGCGATGAGATAGCCCTTTTGCTCGATTCGAGCGATGACTTCGCCTACCAGATTGCGACGAACCCCATCGGGTTTGATCAACACCAAGGTCCGTTCCATGGCTACAGCCTAACGGCTCATTGAGGGGTCAGACGAGCGCGGGC
>CAZPIJ010000006.1:0-14182 GCA_964586805.1 uncultured Bifidobacterium sp.
TGGTTCATGATCTTTTTGCAGAAACCCTTTATGGCGATACCCCAATCGGGCGCCCAATTCTCGGGACGGTCGAGTCCATTACCAATATGACTCGAAAATCTGTGAACGATTACTACAAAAAGAAATACCTGCCAGAGAATCTGGTTATTGCTGTTGCAGGAAATGTTAATCATGAGCATGTAGTTGAACGGGTCACTGATTTGCTCGGTGAATTTCTCGATTCATCTGCTCGCCCTGCAGCGCTTCGCCCGACCAAGGCAGTGCGCGCACAAGGCATGGGTGGCATTGGTTTGATCTACCGAAAAAGCGAACAAGCAAACATTCTCTTGGGCTTCCCGGGATTGGATCGAAATGATCAACGCCGCTTTGCACTTTCAGTGCTGACCTCGGCTCTCGGTGGGGGCATGTCCTCACGCCTCTTTCAGGAAGTCCGCGAGAAACGAGGCCTTGCCTATTCGGTCTATGCCTCGATGCAGCAATTTGCAGGTGGCGGCATCCTCTCCTTATATGCAGGATGCAATCCAGAGAAGGCCATCGAGGTCACCACGATCTTCCGTGATGTTCTCTCGGATGTGATCTCAAATGGGCTTAGCGAGGAGGAGCTGGAGCGGGCCAAAGGACAGGTCGCTGGTTCGATGGTTCTGGGCCAGGAAGACACTGGCTCGCGAATGGTCCGAATCGGCAAGAGCGAGTTGGTTTATGGTGAGATTAAGAGTATGGACGAGATCCTCGAAAGCGTTCGAGTCGTCGATCAAGCTGCTATCTCGCAACTTGCTCGTGAACTCTTTGGTGCGCAACCTACTTTAGCCGTCGTTGGTCCGTATAAGCGGAGCGAAAAGTTTGCATCGGCGGTTGCGCGATGAACCAGAATCATCCTGTGGTGCGAGTTGGTGTTCTTGGTGCACGCGGAAAGATGGGTAGCACGGTCGTTGACGCAGTCAACAATGCACCTGGAATGGAAGTGGTTGCCGCACTCGACTTGGGCGACTCACTCGAGGCATTGGTGGCGAATAAGGCCGAGGTTGTCGTCGACTTCACGACCCCCGATGCTGTCATGGCCAATCTCGAGTTTGTCATCAGCCACGGAATGCACGCGGTAGTGGGGACAACAGGTTTTGACGATTCGCGGTTAGAGACTTTGAAGAGATTGCTTGCCAAGTCTCCCAAAGCAGGATTACTCATCGCTCCAAATTTCGGTCTGGGTGCGATTCTCATGATGGAATTCTCCAAACGAGCCGCTGCACTTTTCGAGTCAGTGGAAATCATTGAGATGCACCACCCCAATAAAGTAGATGCACCGAGTGGAACCGCGCGACGAACTGCCGAGATAATTTCCCGAGCGCGAACGAGCGCAGCGCGGGCACCGATGCCCGATGCAACTACCGAGTCACTCGACGGCGCACGAGGCGCACGAGTCGATGGGGTGCCCATTCACTCAATCCGTGCTCGTGGTTTCGTTGCCCATCAAGAGGTGATCTTCGGAGGGCTTGGCGAAACGCTTACCATCCGCCATGATTCACTCGATCGGCAGAGCTTCATGCCTGGGGTCTTACTTGGAATCACGAAGGTGATCACAACTCCTGGCTTGACTTTTGGCTTAGAGAATTTCCTAGATATTTAGGGGTTTACGAGAGGAGAAATTCATGATCACGATGTACAGCGCAGATTGGTGTGGCGATTGCCGCAGATCCAAGCGACTGCTCAACGAGCTGAATGTCCCATACACCACTATCGATGTCGATGCTGACGAGAGCGCAGCCGAAAAAGTAATCGAAATAAATGGTGGTATGCGTTCGATACCCGTCATTCTCTTCGACGATGGCACTCACTTAACCGAACCCAGCGATGCCGCTTTAAAAGAGAAGCTCAAATCCTTAGGAGTGATCTGAAATGCGCCTGAAAGATATGCATGTATTTGTCACCGGGGGGTCCCAAGGTATTGGTGCAGCAATTGTCAAAGAATCGCTCCTTCAAGGCGCCCGCGTGAGCTTTGGTGATATCAAGGTTCAAGAGGGCGAAGAGTATGCAACGCAACTTCGCAAAGAAGGAGATCAAGTCTTTTTTGTACAATGCGATGTTGGCAAGCTCGAGAGTGTCGAAGAGGCGCACGCCAAGGCAGTTGCTGAGTTTGGCATGGTCAATGGATTAGTCAACAATGCTGGAGTCAACTCCAATGTCGATCCAGTCGAGATGACTAGCGAAGAATGGGATCGATTTTTTAGTATCGACTTAAAATCTGTCTGGCATACCGCTCGTTGTGTGCTTCCTGCAATGCGTAATGCAAAGAAGGGCGCAATCGTCAATATCGCCTCAATACATGCACGAATGACTTTCCCAAAGTTCTTTCCCTATGCCGCAGCAAAATCTGGGGTCATCGGACTCACTCGAAATCTCGCACTCGATGAGGGTGAACATAACATTCGAACCAACGCAGTCTCCCCGGGATACACGCTTACTCCGATTCTTGAGAATTGGTTCCTCTCCGTCGAACCAGAAAATCGCGCAGCGGCAATGAATCCGCAACCCCTCAAGCGTTTCGCCCAGCCATCTGAGATAGCAAAGGTCGTGAGTTTCTTACTCTCGGATGAGGCGAGCTTCGTCAACGGCGCAGATTGGATCGTTGATGGCGGGCTGCACGCTCGATTTGCTTCGTGAGCTTAGATGTGATGAAGCGCGGCAGAGGTAAGCGTCGCAGCGATGAGCATCACCAAGAAGTTCGCTCGTAAATAGAGCGCAATAGCTGCCACGGCCAACCCAGCCAGTCTCTGATCTATTACGAGCTCGCTCTTATTCGCGAATGTCTGAACTGCTACGAGGCCGGCAAGAAGCGCAGTAGGAATCAAATCGGCGATCTTGGCAACACGAGGGTGTGCGAGCACTGATTGTGGAATCGATTGCCCGATGTATTTGAAGAGGAATGCCAGGATGCTGGCGCCGATGACTGCCCCCCACATCATGATCGAACCCGCCAGCCTGCAATCAAAGGAATGAGTACGCACGCAATGATGGGGAGTCCGGGGGAGAGTATTGGGGTGAGTGTGAGAGCTAGAGCAACCGCTGCAATAGCGACCAAGCGCGACTGATTATTTTTCAGGCGAGGCCAAAGTAGGCCGAGGAACGCTGCGGGGATCGTTGCATCGAGTCCCCACTGCGCGGGATCACCGAGAGCGTTTGCGCCAAGTGCGCCAAGAAGCGTTGCAAGGTTCCAGAAAATGTAAATCCCAACGCCAGTCAACCAGAAGCCTTTGCGCGCATCCTCAACGCTCCGTTCTTCATGTGCCAACGCGATGGCAGTGGATTCATCGATGGTGATCTGCGAGGCGAGGATGCGCTTGATTCCTCGCACTTGAAGAAGCGGTGCCATTCGCGCGCCATAGAAGCCATTTCGAAGAGCGAGCAATCCGCTGGCGGTAATCGCACTCAGTGCACTGCCGCCGGCTCCAAGGACGCCGGCCACGGCAAATTGCGAAGCTCCGCTAAATAATAGGAGCGAGAGCGCGCAAGTCTGAAGGATTGATAGACCCGCAGCAACGCTTGCGACACCAAAAGCCGCGCCGTAGGTTCCCACGGCAATAGAGATACTGAGTGAATCACGAATCACAGCGCGGGACATATGCATATCCTGCCCTATCTCAGGGTAGGGTCTGCTGCGTGGCAACGGATGAAAGAGATATGGAACCAGTCTTCCTCGACGATGTGACGGTCGAGTTGGTCAAACATAGCGCCAGCGATGCAGATGTAATTTGGGCCGCGCGCGTATCTACCTCTGGAGAAACCTCTCTCGATGAGATCGGTAAGGATCCTGAGCGCTCTGCAGGTTTGATCAACTTTCTTGCTCGCGAGCGACATGGCACCCCCTTCGAACATACCTCGATGACCTTCTTTGTATCGGCACCGATTTTCGTCTTTCGTGAGTTCATGCGCCATCGGATTGCCTCTTACAACGAGGAGAGCGGGCGCTATCGCGAATTGCGACCCATCTTCTATCTGCCAGCTCGCAACCGTCCTTTGGTCCAAGTAGGTAAACCTGGCGCTTATACATATGTCGATGGCAGCGATGAACAGCATGCGCTGACGATTGCCGCAATGAAGAGCGCCTATCTGGCTTCGTACGCCGAGTACAAAAAGATGCTTGATGCTGGTGTAGCTCGCGAGGTCGCTCGCGCAGTTTTGCCGGTGGGGTTGTTCTCCTCGATGTATGTCACCATGAATGCACGAGCCCTGATGAACTTCCTTTCGCTTCGGACCTCGCGCGCCGGTTCGCATTTCCCGAGCTACCCGCAACGAGAGATCGAGATGGTTGCGGAGAAGATGGAAGAGCATTTCGCTCGGCTGATGCCACTTACCCATGCTGCCTTTGAGAAATCAG
Organism: uncultured Bifidobacterium sp.; assembly: GCA_964586805.1. Classification (GTDB taxonomy): domain Bacteria; phylum Actinomycetota; class Actinomycetes; order Nanopelagicales; family Nanopelagicaceae; genus IMCC26077. The sequence continues at coordinate 4,370 of CAZPIJ010000006.1, forward strand.
GGCGCGTCGCCCCATAGCCACTTGGCGCGGTAGCCTTGCCACTATGCAGATCGCGCCCCCTTTCGGCCGCCTCATCACCGCGATGGTTACGCCATTCACCAAGGATCTTGAGATCGATTGGCCTGGCCTCGAGAAAATCGCAGCGCACCTAGTTGCCACTGGCCACGATGGAATCGTCGTCAATGGCACTACTGGGGAGGCGCCCACTACCAGTGATGAAGAGAAGGTGCAGATCATCAAAACCGTCAAGGGTGTTGTTGGTCCAGCGATCAAAGTCATTGCGGGTGCGGGAAATAATGAAACCTCACATAGTGTGATCCAAGGGCAAGAGGCGCAAGCAGCGGGCGCAGATGGATTACTCGTCGTGACTCCTTACTACAACAAACCTCCCCAAAGCGGTGTCGCTGCACATTTCCGGGCAATCGCTGATGCAACGGACCTTCCGGTGATGATGTATGACATTCCACATCGCACAGGAATTGCTATCGAAAGCGACACAATCGTCTCGCTCTTCGACCATCCTCGGATCGTGGCGCTAAAAGATGCAAAAGGTAATGTCGCCGAGACTTCATGGGTGATCAAGCGCTCGGGTATCCCGGTCTACTCCGGTGATGACATTCTCAATTTGCCGCTGCTCGCTGTTGGTGCAGTGGGTTGTGTTTCGGTATGCGGACACACGGTGGGTTCACGACTCCGTGAAATGCTCGATTCATGGTTTTCAGGTAAGAGCGATCGTGCTCTCGAGATACACCAAGAGCTTCTCCCGGTCTATACCGGAACATTCCGGACTCAGGGAGCGATTCTCACCAAGGCAGCTCTCAATCTCATGGGTCTTCCAGGGGGTTTCGTCCGACTTCCGTTGGTCGATGCGACTGCTGATCAAATCGCACAACTTCGACGCGACCTCGTCGATGGCAAAGTTTCTCTCCATTAATCGAGAAAGGCGCAATGACGCACGCACATCCTGAATATTCGTTACCACCTGAGTTACCGAAGGATGCTCTTCGCATCGTGGCTTTAGGAGGGTTAGGCGAGATCGGTCGGAACATGACCGTCTTCGAATTCAACGGCAAGCTCCTAATCGTCGATGTTGGCGTGCTCTTTCCTGAGGAGAATCAACCAGGCATCGATTTGATTTTGCCCGATTTCTCTTACATTCGACATCGTCTGGCTGATATCGAGGCCGTGATCCTGACACATGGACACGAAGACCATATTGGCGCAGTTCCCTACCTGCTCCGCGAACGAGGTGACATTCGCATCGTTGGCTCGAAATTGACATTAGCTTTCATAACCGAGAAATTGAAAGAACGACGCATCACGCCCGTGACACAAGAGGTCGTAGCTGGTGAAAAGGTGAAGATTGGCTCATTCGAATGTGAGTTCGTCGCTGTCAACCATTCGATACCTGATTCGCTCGCTGTTGCTATCCGAACTAAAGCGGGGACGATCTTGCATACCGGTGACTTCAAGATGGATCAGCTTCCCCTTGATGGCAAGTTGACCGACCTGCGTACCTTTGCCCGCTTAGGCCAAGAAGGGGTCGATCTCTTCATGGTCGATTCCACCAACGCTGATGTACCTGGATTTGTCACTAGCGAAGCCGAAATCATGCCAGTGCTCGATCGGATCTTCGCCTCCACTAACCGACGAATAATTGTCGCTTCATTTGCATCTCATATTCATCGGATTCAACAGGTCTTGGATACTGCGATGAATCACAATCGAAAAGTGGCTTTCATCGGACGATCTATGGTGCGCAACATGCGCGTGGCTGAGGAGTTGGGATATCTCCATGTACCACCATCACTCATAGTCGAGAGTAAGGATGTGGAAAGCCTTGGCGACAATGTGGTCTTAGTCTGCACTGGTTCACAGGGAGAGCCGCTAGCTGCACTCTCGCGAATGGCATACGGAGATCACAACATCAAAGTTGGTTATGGCGATACGGTCATCCTTGCTTCCTCGCTTATTCCTGGAAACGAAAACGCCGTATACCGCGTCATCAACGAACTGACTCGCCGTGGTGCAAAAGTGGTACATAAATCCAATGCACTAGTACATGTTTCGGGACATGCTGCCGCGGGGGAGCTGCTCTACTGCTACAACATAGTCAAGCCAAAACATGTCATGCCAATTCATGGTGAATGGCGACACCTCCGGGCTAATGGTGCAATCGCTAAATCTTCAGGAGTTCGAAGCGAGAATGTGCTTCTGGCAGAAGATGGTGTGGTCGTCGATCTCATCGATCATAAAGCTTCGATTGTTGGTGCAGTGCCGTGCGGATATGTCTATGTCGATGGTTCGAGTATTGGAGATATTTCCGACGCTTCACTCAAGGATCGTCGCATCCTTGGCGAAGAGGGTTTTATCTCGGTAGTGGTAGTCATCGAAGCGCAGACTGGAAAGATTGTGGCAGGTCCTGACATACATGCGCGTGGATTTGCAGAAGATGAATCGCTCTTTGATGAGGTCCGTGAACGAATTATCGAAGCGCTCGTCGATGCGGTAGGAAATGGTGTGACAGGTTCGCATCAACTCTCGCAAAGCGTCCGTCGAGTAGTAGGTAAATGGGTAGGCGGCGAACATCGCAGACGACCAATGATCGTGCCAGTGGTCATCGAGGTATAACCCGGCGCGCCTCACAGCCCGCTGTTTATCGAGGATTTACCCTTGCCATCATGGCGCGCGGAAAAAAATCGGGGAGTTCCCCTGCTCGAACAGGGGGAAGTTCGCGCGGAATTATTCGACGAATCTGGCTCGCACTCGCGGGAGCTCTGGGAGCTGCAATCCGCTTTCTTCTCCGGGGAGCCAAGGAACTTGATCCGGCTCATCGCCGAGATGGCCTTGGGCTCTTCGTCATCGTGCTTGCTCTGATTTCAAGTGCAGGAATCTGGTTTCGCCTCGATAATCTTTTTGGCAACCTGATCTATGCAATTGTCGCTGGCGCATTCGGAAAATTGGGATTCGTAACACCGGCGGTACTCCTTTATTTTGGAGTGAGATTGCTTCGTTCACCACAAGAATCTGCAGCCACTGGACGGATCACTATCGGAGTATCGACAATCGTCATTGGCTTAAGCGCGCTCTTGCATGTAATAGCGCATTCGCCTATTCCAGCCGATGGTGCAACCGATATGCGTGGCGGTGGCGGGTGGTTGGGTTACCTCACCTCTGCTCCGCTGATTGCACTGGTGACCAATTGGGTTGCAGTGCCAATTTTTCTTATTTTGATTCTCTTCGGTCTACTTGTCACAACAGCGACCCCGTTAAATGTTGCAGGCGCGAAAGTGCTTGCGCTCTTTCGGGGCGCCTCTTCGTTGGCCCAAGGCCAACTTGAAGCGCGACGAGAGCGTCGAGCTTTGGAAGAAGATTTCGAGATCCACGAGAATCCACCTTTTGAAAGCCCTGTCATTGCCTATCAAGAGAGCGAACCCGAACTCGAAACCCCTACAGAAATAGTTTCAGAGATCGACGGCGATGCTGGCGATGCTGGCGATGCTGGCGCGCAGACCCAGCTACTCACCTCGACCACTAGTGGCATCACAACACCTCCAATCCCCGCTCCGATGGCGATACCTGCGCTGAGTTCTGCCGAACAACTCGAACTAGCCGAGATGCTCGACTATCAACTCCCAGCATCCGACCTTCTTCGCAGCTCACCGGCTGCAAAAGGAAAGACCAAGGCAAACGAGACGGTAGTTGCGGCGCTCCATGAAGTCTTCGCCCAATTTGATATCGATGCCGAGGTCACCGGAATCATGCGAGGACCAACGGTCACTCGCTACGAGGTCGAACTCGGAAACGCAGTCAAAGTTGAGAAGATCACCGCATTAAGTAAGAACATCTCGTACGCAGTCGCAAGCAGCGATGTCCGAATCTTGAGTCCAATCCCAGGCAAATCTGCAGTCGGAATCGAGATACCTAACGCAGATCGCGAGGTAGTCGCACTCGGTGATGTACTTCGTTCGCAAGTGGCTGCCAATGAGCAGCATCCGCTCGTCATTGGCCTTGGCAAAGATGTCGAAGGGAACTTTATCTGTGCCAATCTGGCAAAGATGCCGCATCTGCTTGTTGCCGGAGCGACGGGTTCGGGCAAGTCCAGCATGATCAACTCGCTTGTGACTTCAATTTTGATGCGTTCGACCCCCGATGAAGTGCGGATGATTCTGATCGATCCCAAGCGAGTCGAGCTCAACGCATACGAGGGGATTCCGCATCTTATTTCGCCGATTATCACCAACCCGAAGAAAGCCGCAGATGCGCTGACCTGGGTAGTTAAAGAGATGGATAATCGTTACGACGACCTCTCAAACTTTGGCTTCCGACATATCGATGATTTCAACAAGGCGGTCAAGGCAGGCAAGCTCAAGCCCCTTCCGGGAAGTCAACGGAAACTCAAGCCCTACCCATATCTCCTTGTTATTGTCGATGAGTTGGCAGATTTAATGATGGTCGCACCTCGTGATGTAGAAGATTCAATTGTGCGCATCACTCAGCTTGCGCGCGCAGCCGGAATTCACCTCGTGCTGGCAACACAACGACCGAGTGTCGACATCGTCACTGGATTAATCAAGGCGAATGTTCCTTCACGATTGGCATTCGCAACAAGCAGCCTCGCTGATTCGCGCGTGATTCTGGATGCATCAGGCGCAGAGAAATTAGTCGGCCAAGGAGATGGGCTCTTTATTCCGATGGGCGCTAGTCGGGCGATGCGCGTGCAAGGCGCATATGTTTCTGAGCGCGAAATCGAAGCGGTCGTGTCACATGTTAAGGGAGAGCGCGAAGCACAATACCGCGAAGATGTCACCGCTCCTGTACAGAAGCGCACCGATATCGATAGCGATATCGGTGATGATCTTGATCTTCTTCTCCAAGCAGTCGAATTGGTGGTCTCGACTCAATTTGGCTCAACTTCCATGCTGCAACGAAAGTTGCGGGTGGGCTTTGCCAAGGCTGGACGACTGATGGATCTGATGGAGAGTCGGGGAATCGTCGGACCTAGCGAAGGCTCGAAAGCTCGAGAGGTGCTCATCTCCGCTGAGGAATTACCAGGGGTTTTGCTCTCACTCCGTGGCTAAAGAGGTAAGTAGCCCAGCAATTAACCAGCAATTAACTTGTCGAGCACACCTGGAGCGACTTACCCTTATCTCCTGAAAGTCCTTCTCGGCCGCGCTCGGGCGCGCGCTGCTTTCCCTCGGAGGTGAATGCATGTCCATCGGCTCAGAACTCAAAGCTGCTCGTGAAGCCGCTGGACTCACCTTGGAGCAAGTAGCCGAGCGCGCGAAGTTGCGAGCAAGTCTTGTCGCTGCCATCGAGAAAGGTGACTTCTCACTCTGCGGAGGAGATGTGTACGCCCGCGGACATATTCGAGTGCTGGCCAACCTTTATCGCGTCGATAGCACCCACTTGATTCGACTCTTTGATCAAGAGTATGGCGTTCCCGAAACTGCACTGGATGATCTGGCTCAAGCAACTTCACAGAATCTCGACCGGCGATTTACTATGAGTTGGCGAGCACTATCAGGAGTTGCAGCTGTTGCATTAGTTGCCGCGATCATCATAAGTAACCAATTGCCGACAACCCAAGATGCTCTTCTCTCGGGAAATACCAGCTCAAGTCCCAAGCCTTCAGCAGTTGCGCCCAGCGAAAGCGAGTCTTTGCCCGCAGTTGCATCTGTGGATCCAGTAGTCACCGTGCGATTGACTGTAGTGAAGAGTTATTCATGGATCTCCATCACTTCAGCAGATGGCACATCACTCTTTACCGGTCAAATCGAGAAGGGTGAAGTTCGAGAGTTCACTGACCCACAAGTCCTCCGTCTAGTCATTGGGAATGCTGGGGCGGTCGCTCTTACTGTTAATGGCGTTGATCAAGGTATTGCCGGTGAGATCGGTGAAGTAGTCCGTCTGGAATACACCCCCGATGCCGAAAACTCAGAGGGCTAGTAGTACTTTTACCTTATGAAGAAAGTCGCGCTGGTCACTTTGGGCTGCGCGCGCAATGAGGTCGATTCCGAAGAGGTCGCCGCTCGCCTTGCCGCCGATGGCTGGGAGTTGGTCGAGGATGCTTCCGCTGCAGACATTGCAGTAGTCAACACCTGCACCTTTGTCGAGAGTGCGAAAAAGGATTCGATAGATGCGCTCTTAGAGGCTGATTCACTGCGCACCCGTGGTCTCCAAAAGGTGGTGGCTATCGGGTGTATGGCCGAGCGATATGGTCGAGAACTTGCACAGTCGCTGCCTGAAGCGGACGGCGTATTAGGTTTCGACGAATACGAGAATATCTCTGCTCGGTTGCAGACTATTCTCGCCGGCGGCAGCGTGCAGGCTCATCATCCCAAGGATCGGCGGACCCTTTTACCAATCGCGCCGGCGCAACGACAAGAGAGTAGGAAACCCTCTGCAGTAGGTGAACGGGTTTTGCGAAAGCGCCTTGAGCGCTCGTATGTCGCTCCTCTAAAGATCGCATCAGGGTGTGACCGCCGATGCTCGTTCTGTGCGATTCCATATTTTAGAGGCGCATTTGTCTCGCGAACTCCTGATGAAATTTACTCCGAAGCGCTCTGGCTTGCTAATGAAGGAGTCTCAGAACTCTTCCTCGTGAGTGAGAACACGACTTCTTACGGCAAGGATCTTGGAGATCTGCAAGCGCTTGAGAAATTACTGCCGCAACTATCCGAAATTGATGGGGTAGAACGAATCCGATTGTCCTATCTGCAACCCGCTGAGATGCGCCCCTCGTTGATTGAAGCCATCACATCTATTCCGAAGGTGGCAGATTACTTCGATCTCTCCTTCCAGCACGCTAGCGCATCGACGCTCAGAAGGATGCGACGATTTGGCGATAAAGATAAGTTTCTTGAATTAATTGACTCGATTCGAAAGCGCGCCCCGGAATCGGGGATTCGCTCTAATTTCATTGTTGGCTTTCCTGGTGAGAGTGAAGAAGATTTTCAGACCCTGCTGGAATTCTTGGCATCGGCTCGGCTGGATGCGATCGGAATCTTTGGGTACAGCGATGAAGATGGCACTGAAGCCCAATCACTCGACGGCCAGTTGAGTCAGAGCGCAATCAAAGAACGAGTAGATGCCTGTGCCGCCTTGGCAGATCAAATGCTCTCTGAACGCTCGAGCTCACGAATTGGAGAGCAGATTCTGGTGCTCATCGAGGATGAACAGGAACGAGAGGGACGAGCGGCGCATCAAGGTCCCGAAGTCGACGGGACGACTCGATTCGAAAAGAGCGCTGCTGGCAACAAAGGCGTTGTGGCAGGTCGATATATTCGCGGTGAAGTGATCGGATCGGATGGAGCTGATCTTCTTGCACGAGCGTTATAGGGCCATGCTCAATCTTCCGAATGCCCTCACGCTCATTCGGATTGCGATGATTCCTTTTTGTTTCTTTGCCTTGATGTATCAATCAGGGACCGACCCCCAATGGCGCATCATCGCGTGGTGGGGCTTCTTCCTTGTCGGAATGACTGACATTCTTGATGGAAGGTTGGCGCGCTCTCGGAAGCAGATCACCGAGTTGGGCAAATTCCTGGATCCGGTGGCAGATAAGTTATTAATTGGTTCTGCTCTCATTGGCTTATCACTGCTGGGAGATCTGCCATGGTGGATCTCACTAGTTATTCTCGGGCGAGAACTTGCCGTAACGCTCCTGCGAGTATTTGTGGTGCGCTTGGGCGGTCGAATCATCCCTGCAAGTCGGGGAGGAAAATTAAAGACTTTCGCCCAAGGATTTGCTACTGGCTTCTATGTTCTGCCGCTGGTGCCCGAACTACATCTTGCACGAGACTTATTCATGTACTTGGCAATTGCGATCACAGTGATCACCGGCGTCGAATATTTCGTTAAGGTAATGAAGAAGTCTGGGGAGCTGAGTAGGTAAAGAACTTATGGAATCAATCATTCACGCGCTCGAAATCCTGCGCGAACGGAAGCAGACACTTGCTACAGCAGAATCAATTACTGGAGGTTTGCTTGGTGGCGCGATCACTGAGATCCCCGGTTCATCCGATGTGTTTATCGGCGGCGTCGTTGCATACAACGAACAGACCAAGAGTCAGTTGCTCGGGTTGGATGCCACACTCTTCGCAGCACATGGAGTGGTTAGTCGCGAGGTTGCCCTCGCCATGGCCAAAGGTGCGCGAGAGCGGTTGGGGAGCACCTGGGCGCTATCGACTACTGGCGTGGCCGGTCCTGGCCCAAGTAACGGCGTACCGGCGGGACTTGTCTGGATTGCCATCGCCGGGCCCTACGCAGAATCGGCGATTTTTGCCGAGGAGTTACACCTTGTCGGAGATCGCCAGGAGGTGCGTGCGGCCACGATTGCCCGCGCATTCGATGCATTTACCCGTATCCTTAGAGGGTGAGCGAGATAGCCAGAGCAGCAGAGCTGGGTGCCGGTCAAGGCACCGGGCTTCTTCGTACTCATATTGGAAGCGCGCTTCGCCGCGAGCGAGTCTCCCGAGGTCAGACGCTGAGAGAACTCTCTCGTCATGCCAGCGTCTCACTGGGGTACCTCAGCGAGATTGAACGGGGTCAAAAAGAGGCCTCCTCCGAATTGCTTGCTGCAATCTGTGATGCCCTCGAACTCTCGATCCCTCAACTTCTCCTTGAGGTTTCCCGTTCACTCACTGCTATCGACAGTACGCACTCGGCGAACTCTCGCCCGACCCTTGCGATTGTTGCGGGCGACACCACGAAACTCTCAGAGACCGTCAATATCGTCGACGCAGCCTAAAAGCGTCAATACTGTGCTCGTGCAGAGCAATCGAACCAGAACCGCCCTTCTTGATGGCGCCCGATCACTTCTCTCTGAAGTTGGCGTACGCGAGGCGAACATGATCACCATCGCCGATCGCTCTCGCGTTGCTCGAGCAACTTTGTATAACCACTTTCGAGATAAAGAAGAGATTCTCCATGCCTTATTGGATTCAGAGATTGCTCGGATGAGTGATTTGGCTCGTAGCGCCAGCCATCGGAGCCAAGCGCTCTATCTGCTCTCCCAAGATATCTATGAAAATGGTGCGCTCCGAAAGGTGGCTCAGCTCGAACCACATCTGATTGCGCGCATGGTCACCATCTCCGAAAGCGCTAAATGGAGCCAGGTGCGGAGCACGCTCCAATCGGTTCTCTATTGCTCGAAAGAGAGCGGTGAGTTGGTTTTGCGTTGGCTCTTGTCGCAATTCTTCTCACCGATTCCCGAGAGCGCTCGCCGCGCAGCAGTCGAAAAGATCGAGGCCACGCTCTCTCTATGATGAACAGCATGGGCGCACGAACGAGCGGGCGCTTGATTCTGTCGCTCTCGCTCGTGCTCTTGCTACTTACTCTCTTCTCTGTATTTGCCCCCCCAACGACCATCCCTAGTTTCGCCGGAACCTCGAGCACTGCCAGTGCCACCAACGGCGAGAGCGAGCGAGTCATATTTGCCACGAGAAACATTTATTTGGGCGCAGATGTTGGTGTAGCCATGGAGAGATTGCCGAACTTTCCGGCTGCCGCTCAATTCATGTGGGATCAAGTGCAAGCCACAGACTTTTCGTCCCGAGCGCCACTGCTTGCTCAGGAGCTCATTGCTACTGGAGCTCAAGTGATTGGCATTCAAGAGGCAACCACTTGGCGATGTCGCAGTGGGATCTTTTCCGACGAGATAGTTGTCTATGATTTCTTGGCAGAGTTGGTGGATGCCCTTGCGGCAAAAGGTGCTCGGTTCTCGGTTGCCTCCGTTGATGATAAACCTGCGCTCAATCCAGGCTTCGAAATCGCACCCATTCCCTATCTGACGATGGTTCGGGATCAAGA
>CAZPIJ010000006.1:14282-26778 GCA_964586805.1 uncultured Bifidobacterium sp.
ATCCAGGCTTCGAAATCGCACCCATTCCCTATCTGACGATGGTTCGGGATCAAGAACGATTTACCAAAATATTTGGCAAGGAGCGAGTGGCCTGTGGTTTTACGATTAGTGATGCGCTCTTAGTCCGTGATGATGTTGAGGTGCTAGCTAGCGGTACTTCAGAATATTCGGCGACTTATTCGATTATTCCCACTCTGATGACAATTTATCGAGGGTATGCATGGGCTGATCTACGAATTGGTGCGAGCACCTTCCGCGCAATCACCACACATTTAGAATCTATTTGGGATCCGAACACTATTCCGAATGCGGCGGTGCAAGCAGACGAACTCATCGCAGACCTGAAGGATGCGAAGATGCCGATAGTGCTCTTGGGTGATTTCAATAGCGATCCTCGGGATCCGCGCCCCTCCGATGAGCTCACCGTAAATCCAGGGGCTCAACCCTCTGCCAGCACAATGTGTCCAGCACAGGTGCGCGCTCCGACGAAGGCAAGCGCTCTGGATTCATGCAACGCGTATTGGAAATTGATCCGTGCGGGATTTGCTGAGATCTCACCGGATGCACAGGATCCGAAATACTTCACTTGGGGTGCAGATGCGCTCTTAGCGGGAGTGAGGCCAGAGCGAATTAAACCGAGCCTCTCGATGGGCGCTGATGGCATCTTCACCGATCGCCTCGATTACATCTTCATCAAAAACGGTACGAGCGCGGTCAACGGTGCAATCTTCGGTAACCAATGGCCTGAAGGTCTGGATACTTGGCGTTGTATGGCGCCAGAGCAGGTGCTGCTCACTGGCGAGGGAGCGGCTGCGATGGGGAAGCGATTACCCGAAGTTGCTGAGGGGCGTTGTCTACCCTCGGACCACGCGGGCATCGCAGGCGCTGCCGATTTTGTGGCGGGTGAATTCCGAGATCCACCACTTCCGGAGCGCGCTCGCTCGCCTTTTACCTTCTGGCGGATTACTGGAGCGGGGATGGCGATTTTGGTAACCCTGGCGTTGGTGCTGCTCCGCCGCCGGCGGGCCAGGCGGGCCAGTTTTAACCAGGGAACCACGGGCCTCGGCGTGTCGGGGCCAGGGGAATAGTATTCGAACATCTGTTCGGATATTCTTTCCTCAGATTTGTTGTCGGAGGCGCCCCGTACCTTCAGGGGTAACCAGAAGAGCAAGGCAACAGATACACGAGATGAGAGGCGGGCCACCCGTGGCAAAAGATTCACGAGAGAGCGCTACCGATAAGGCAAGCGAGAGAGCAAGCGAGAAGGCTGGAGATTCGAAGGCGAAGATCGAGAAGGCGAAGGCCCTTGATACCGCTCTCGCTCAAATCGAGCGCCAATATGGCAAAGGCTCGGTCATGCGGATGGGCGAGCGACGAGCAGAGATCACCGAGGTGATCCCTACAGGTTCTATCGCGCTCGATATCGCGCTGGGTATTGGTGGACTCCCTCGAGGTCGCGTCGTAGAAATCTACGGACCAGAGTCGAGCGGAAAGACCACCGTCGCGCTTCATGCGATTGCCAATGTGCAACGAGCAGGGGGTATCGCAGCATTTATCGATGCAGAACATGCGCTCGATCCCGAGTATGCAAAGAAACTTGGCGTCGATATCGATGCCCTTCTTGTTTCGCAGCCAGATACCGGGGAGCAAGCGCTCGAGATCATGGATATGTTGATTCGCTCTGGAGCGATTGACATCGTGGTCATCGACTCGGTCGCTGCATTGGTGCCGCGCGCAGAAATCGAGGGCGAGATGGGCGATTCCCATGTTGGTCTCCAGGCACGATTGATGTCGCAAGCGCTCCGAAAAATCACTGGCGCCTTGCACAGCTCCAACACCACAGCAATCTTTATCAACCAGCTCCGCGAGAAGATTGGTGTTTTCTTCGGATCACCAGAGACCACTACGGGTGGCAAGGCGCTCAAGTTCTACGCATCTATTCGTCTCGATGTCCGTCGTATCGAAACGCTCAAAGATGGCCAAGAAGCGGTCGGAAACCGTACTCGCGTCAAGGTCGTCAAGAACAAGATGGCGCCACCATTTAAGCAAGCAGAATTTGACATCATCTACGGTGTCGGAATCTCGCGCGAAGGTTCTCTGATCGACCTTGGCGTCGAAACCGGAATCGTCAAGAAGAGCGGTGCATGGATCACCTACGAAGGAGATCAACTCGGTCAAGGAAAAGAGAATGCTCGCGCCTTCTTGCGAGATAACCCCGACCTTGCAGATGAGATCGAGAAGAAGATTCGTGGTCAATTCACCATCGGCCAGATCGATCCCGCGCTCGCTGCTGCAGTCGAAGAGGCCGTATCTAACGCCGATATCGACTTCTAGCCGCCAGCTCGTCAGCAGTACGAAATGGATTTCGAGCCCGACCCCTATTCGGTCGCAACGAAGATTGCCGTGGATGCGCTCTCTCGTCGCGCCCGCAGTAGGGGCGAGCTCGCAGAGATTCTTCGTAAGAAGTTAGTTCCCGATGAGGTAATCGATCGACTCCTTGATCGCCTCGTTGCCCAGAAGTTGATCGATGACCGAGCATTTGCTCATGAGTGGTCGCAACTGCGCCATCGGAGTAAAGGACTTTCTCGACGAGTCTTAGCCCAAGAATTGCGTAAGAAAGTGATTTCGCCCGAAGTGATCGACGAAGCGCTCTCAACGATTTCTCGTGAAGATGAAGTTCTTGCAGCGCGACGATTGGTGGCGAAGAAATTGCGCTCACTGACCCGCTTTGGGGCCGATGTGCAATATCGACGAGTGCACTCACTCCTTGCCAGAAAGGGTTACTCCAGTACTGTAATTAGTGAAGCGCTCCGGGCAGAAATGGTTACCGCTTCTTAAATCCCGCTGGACATCGAGGCGCAGTGCCGCTGACTTTCTTCACCGTCTTTCCCTTGACGCACGAAATTGAGAGTTTTGGTGCTGCTTTACTCGCACCTTGTGCGCTTTGAGTTGCCGGCTTTTCACTTGCATTGGTTGCACTCGCTGAGGAATTGCTCTGATTGAGTTTGATCTTCAGGGTGGGAGAGGAGAAGGTGAAATTCTTCGCTTCCAGGTAGACCCATTCGCCCACGCTCTTTAACTCTACGGTGGAGAGATTCTCCTTGCCATCGCTCGAGGTAATCGAAATCGAAGCAGAGGAGGGCAATCGCTCCATCCCGTAGAGGCATTTCACCTGTGAGGCTGCCATGGATAGGCCGTAAGTTCCCGAATTAACTTTCTCACTCTTGCCATCGATATACGGGCCATAATGTGGTGCAGCAACTTTGTAATCGAGAGTGCCAGTTTCGCTGTTGTAGACTGGTGCGGTCGCCGAATATGCACTTGCATTGGTGGCCACTACGCCAACGACGCCACGACTGGGGCATCGTCTTTCGGCGGGATTAGATATCAGCGCGTTACTGACTGTCCAGGTCTGATTGATCGCAAAAGCGTAGTCACCCAAATAGGGAGCCCAGACAGTGTAGGCATCGAGGGCGCCGTCTCGCCCCGGATCCTCCACCATCATCCCGCCTTTTCCGGAGAAGATCTGCTCATAGGGGCGACCAGATTGATCAGTAGGAAAAGTTAATCGTGGGAGCTCGCTCTTCTTTATCCATTTACCAGCGAAGATATTTTCCGATGCACCGGCTTCGATAGTGATCCGATCAAATGCTCCGTTAATTGCCGTGGAGTTAACAACTGGGGCATTCAGTCGCCCATTGAGCCAACCGGTGATGTTCCGAGGTATCTGCAGCACAACCTTGTATCGCGCATCTGCTGGAAAGGCTCGGCGATGCAGACAAACCCCCTCATCGTTTGCAAGACAACCGCTTGCCGAGTTTTCGGGGAAGACCTCACTGGAACCATTGATTGGACTCCGTTGGATCTTCATTGTTGGTTGTTTGAGGAGAGCGGAACTCTCACGGAAGATGGGCGTCAATTCGAAGAAGAATTGAACCAATTCGGGATTGCCCCACCCAGCGCCAGCCGGTTTAGCCGTAGAAATAACGACACCACCCACCAGGTAATCATTCTCAGTCCCACCCCCGTCACCTTCAATTTTCCATAACCAACTGGCAAGTCCGGGAGCGAAGCCTCGACCATTGCTATCGATTGTGCCAGGGAACTCTTGTTGCGCTTTCGGGAATTTTTGAATGGGTCGTGCAACCACTTCGCTCTTGTCAGGTTTGATCAAGGTAATAGATTCAACACACGCAGCATTGCTCGCGCTCGCACAATTACCAATACCTCCGCTGACATAGAGAGTGGTCCACCCTCTGTTTGGCTGACACGCAGCGTCGGTGGGATTGGCACAGAGAGTCTCTTCGCGCACGCCGCCGCCTATATTCCGCTCAGCCTTGATATATGGCAGCGCTTGTAATCGAAGTGAGGAGTCCCAACCCACTCCAACATAATCAATCTGGCTGGGATCTCGAGGTGCGCTGCTGGAATTCTGTACTTGAGGACTGGCATCGGAGAAGCGATCAATAGATCTACTCTTCGGGAATTTCGAGACGAAACCGCTCCCGCCCATCGCCGGCATGGGGCCGGGCTGCATCGGACCCTGCCCACCAGGTGGTGGAGTCGGTGGCGTACACCCGGGTGGTTGTGGTTGATCCAGCGGAGGGCAGATCGCTGCACTGGCTGACTGGAGCGTGGTCATTGGCGCAATCGGAGCGAGGAGTCCGAGAACCAACGCGGCAATCGCCACTGGGAACTTCATCCCGTTATCTTCGCATATCGCGGTTAACCTCTGAAAGAGCGTGACCGTTACCCTTTTCTCATGTCAAGTATTGCCTCAGCTCAGCGGACATACCTTGTCGAGACCCATGGCTGTCAGATGAATGTCCATGACTCCGAACGGATTGGTGGCTTGCTCGAGGCCGAGGGCTACCTTCCTGTTCCCTCGGGTGCCGAACCCGACCTAGTTGTTTTCAATACCTGCGCTGTGCGTGAAAACGCAGATCAAAAACTTTATGGATCATTGACTAAATACATCTATACAAAGCAAGAGCGGCCAGATTTTCAAATAGCAGTCGGTGGATGCCTTGCGCAAAAAGATAAAGGTGAGATCGTCAAACGAGCGCCATGGGTGGATGTTGTCTATGGCACCCACAATGTTGGCGCGTTACCGGCTCTACTCAAGCGAGCGCAGGTAGAAAAGCAGGCGCAAGTAGAGATCAAAGAATCACTGGAGCATTTCCCCTCGACTCTTCCCGTTCGGCGAGATTCAGCTTTTGCAGCATGGGTCTCCATCTCGGTTGGGTGTAACAACTCCTGCACTTTCTGCATCGTGCCTGCGCTCCGTGGCGTTGAGAAAGATCGCCCCATGGAGGAGATTCTCGACGAGATTCGTGCGCTTGTTGATCAAGGGGTCATTGAAATCACTCTCCTTGGTCAGAATGTGAATGCATATGGCGTCGACTTCGGAGATCGACAAGCCTTTGCCAGATTACTTCGCGCCTGTGGCGAAGTGGATGGTCTAAAGCGAGTGCGTTTCATCTCTCCGCACCCAAGAGACTTCACCGATGATGTCATCGACGCGATGGCGCAGACCCATAATGTGATGCCGCACCTGCATATGCCGTTGCAATCAGGTTCAGACAGAATCCTCCAGGCCATGCGCCGCTCCTATCGGGCTGAGCGATACCTAGGGATTATTGATCGCGTTCGCCAGGCAATGCCTCAAGCCGCCATTACTACCGACATCATCGTGGGCTTCCCGGGTGAGAGCGAAGAGGATTTTCAGGCAACCCTTGATGTCATGGAGCGGGCACGGTTTACCGCGGCATATACCTTTCAGTATTCCAAGAGACCAGGAACGCCTGCCGCGACCATGCCCGGTCAAGTTGATCCAGAGGTAATTGGTCGTCGCTACACCCACTTGCATCAATTTCAAGAACGGATCTCTTTTGAGGAGAGTAAGAAATTGATCGGCACCGAAGTGGAGGTGTTGATCAGTGATCATTTCGGGCGCAGAGATAAAGAACGCGGGAGAGTTGCAGGTAGGTCGGAAGATTTTCACCTGGTCCATCTCAATTTCGATCCAGAGAATCGCCCCCAACCAGGAGATCTCGTGCGAACCATCATCACCGAAGCCGCACCTCATCATTTAGTTGCAGAAGGTTTGCCGCTCTCAGTCGAACAGACTCGCGGAAGTGCCGCAGCAAGTGTGCGCGCGCAGGCAATCTCTCTGGGGATGCCAACTTTCAAAGCTGCCGAATCACTCAGATGACGCTGATCGTCATCGGAGGCGCTACGGCAACCGGTAAGAGTTCATTGGCATTAGATGTAGCCGAAGAGATCGGCGCCGAGATCGTCAATGCAGACTCGATGCAGCTGTATAAAGGAATGGATATCGGGACCGCGAAAGTGCCGGTGGCAAAGCGCCGTGGGATTACCCATCACATGCTCGACACGCTCGAAGTGAGCGACGATGCTTCGGTAGCCGATTATCAATTACAAGCGCGCGAGATTATCGATGATGTATTGGCGCGAGGGATTCCTGTGGTGGTCGTAGGTGGCACAGGTCTCTACATTAAGGCGCTCCTTGATCAATTAAATTTCCCAGATCGCGATGAGCAAGTGCGCGAACGGCTCTTCGCTGAAGCAGAAGCCTCGAGTGCTCATGCGATGCATCAGCGCTTGCACTCACTTGATCCAGAAGCAGCTGCGCTCATTCCTGAACAGAACCTTCGACGAGTGATCCGAGCGCTCGAAGTCATTGAATTGACGGGGGAGCCATATGCGGCATCACTGCCTCGAGATGAAGAGAGTTATTACCCAGATGCTCGACAATTTGCCATCAAGGTCGAACGGGAACTGCTCAACGCTCGGATCACTGAACGGGTGGAACAGATGTGGGCCGATGGTTTTGTTGAGGAAGTTGAGCAACTTATCCAGGTCGGTCTGCCCACTGCCAGAACTGCGCGGGCAGCTATTGGATATGCCCAGGTGCTTGCGGCACTGGAAGGTCAGATCTCGATGGCAAACGCGCAGGAGGAGACCGCCATCAGTACCCGGCAATACGCTCGCCGGCAAGGGACCTGGTTTGGCAGAGATAACCGGATAACCTGGCTCGATACCCCCGGAAAGAGCGGACTAGAAACGATTCTTGCCTCATTGAAATAAGCATGATTAGGTACCGTTCAGACGGGTACTACCGATAGCCGGAGGTGGTTCGGGAACGATGGAGCGGTTACTTTTTTTCATCTATCTCTACGAAGGCACAGAGGCTGAGTATGACAAACGGCACGATGAACTCTGGCCCGAGATGTCCAAGGCAATCTCCGAATCTGGCTGGACCAACTACACCCTCTTTCGCGATGGCACCACGGTTGTCGGGTATTGCGAGGCCGTTCCAGATGTTGCAACGGCGATGAAGAAGATGGGCGCCACCGAAGTGAATGCTCGTTGGCAGGAATCATTCAAGGACATCATCAAGAACATCACCGACCGAAATGGAAATCTGCTCTCATACCGAGAGGTCTGGCACCACGACTGATTTACCAATCATTTCCACACTAGAGATAGGAATCGAACATGGCAAAGTTACGCGCAGGGTTCATCGGAGCAGGATCATGGGCGACGATGGCTCACCTTCCAGCAATCTCTCGACGGGATGAGGTTGAGATCGTCGCAATCTGTCGCAAGGGTGACGACCTTCTCAAGAAGCTTGCTAATCAATACAGCGCAAAGGTGGCATCAGAGGATTATCACGATGTCATCAAGCAGAACCTCGACATCATCGTGGTCTCATCGCCCTCCGGTTTTCACCATGAGCACGCTAAGGCAGCTCTGAACTCTGGTGCACATGTGCTCTGCGAGAAACCGATGACAATCACGAGCGCAGATGCCTGGGATCTCGTGGACACAGCAAAGAAGAATGATCGCGAACTCTTGCTCAGTTTCGGCTGGAACTATCAGAAGATGATTCAAGATATGTACCTGCAGCTGCAAAAACGGGGCATTGGCACACTCGAGTCAATGTCTATTCAGATGGCATCACAAACTCGCGAACTGCTGAGCAATACCGGTGCCTACCCGGATGCTTCTCCCGAGCAGATTCCCGAGCAGAGCACTTGGACCGATCCACGAGTATCGGGTGGTGGCTATGGTCAAGCACAACTCACCCATGCTCTCGGCTTGGCATTCCGTCTCTATCCCGCTCGCGTAAAAGAGGCAATGGCATTCATGGCCGCACCGCTCAATGCGCCAGTGGATTTGCATGATGCAGTCATTTACAAGTTCGAAGAGGGCGCAATCGGAACGATGTCGGGTGCATCAGCTCACTTGGGCGCCAATAACAACTTCCACGAAGTCATTGTCCATGCAATTGGTAGCGAGGGTCAGTTCCTCATCGACCTCAATCGCTCCTATGTTTACATCTATTACAAGGATGGCACGATCTATCAGCCCAATGTCTCCCCGGATGCTGGCCATTACATCTTCTTCGGACCTGCGAATGGTCTTGTCGATGTGGCGCTCGGGAAAAAGGAGGCCAACATGGCTCCTGGCGAACTTGGCGCAATCACGGTAGATGCCTTGGAGCTTGCCTATAAGAGCGCTGCAACGGGAGCAATCGCCAAGCGTTAAGCGAGCCGGACGCCGTATTATCTGGAGTCCATGAGAACGCTTACGCTCACATACGGGCACGGCACGGAGAACGATTTTCTGCTGCTGTTGGATCAGGCTGACCGCGTCCACATCACGCCTGAATTCGTTGCCCGAGTTTGTAATCGCACGAGCGGAATCGGTGCAGACGGCCTGATTCGGATGATCAACCGCGAAGGCACATGGTTTATGGATTATCGGAATAGCGATGGTTCTCTTGCCGAGATGTGTGGCAATGGCATCCGTGTGATGGCCAGATACCTGGTCGATCGCGGTTTGCAACCTGCCGGGCTATTTCCCATTGATACTCGAGATGGAAAGAAGTTCCTGGCGGTTCCTGCCGAGGGTGAGATCTCAGTGAATATGGGCAAAGTCGAAGAGATCCCTGAGGAGATCGAGGTTCATCAGAATGGCCACACTTGGTCAGCGCGCCATGTCGAAGTAGGAAATCCACACGCAGTCACCTTCGTCGATTCGTTATCTGAAGTAGGTTCGCTAGCAAAGGCGCCACGAGTGGAACCAGAAGATTCGTTCCCTGAAGGGGCTAATGTCGAATTTGTTGAAGTCATCAATGATGGTGAGCTACGAATGCGAGTGCACGAGCGCGGTTCTGGTGAAACTCGATCGTGCGGTACCGGAGTCTGTGCGGTGGCACTTGCTGCCACCCACCACCGTGGCAATCGCTTACCCGCACGATGGAAAATCCATGTTCCCGGAGGCACGCTTTCGGTAGAGATCGATGGCCACTCGAATGCAGTACTCACCGGGCCTGCGCTCTTATTGAGTGAACATCAAGTGCAATTGTGAGAATCGAGCTGAACTCTTAATTCAAATGACTATGAATATGAATATGAATGAAGAACTCTCAGAGCGAAGGGCGCTTCGTCGCGTACCTGGCATCTCGACCGAACTTCAAGATATCTCCGAGGCCGAATACCGTTCACTGCGTTTAGAACGAGTTGTTTTGGTCGGCGTGTGGACCGAGGGAAGTGCAGAGCACGCCGAGAACTCATTGAAAGAGTTAGCCGCGCTTGCTGAGACGGCAGGATCACAAGTGCTCGATGGATTAATTCAGCGGCGAGATAAACCTGATCCAGCGACATTTATCGGATCGGGAAAGGTGAGTGAACTCAAATCCATCGTTTCCTCCACAAAAGCCGACACCGTAATCTGTGATGGCGAGCTTTCTCCAGGTCAGTTGCGACAGTTAGAGGATCGAGTCAAGGTGAAAGTCGTTGATCGCACTGCATTGATTCTCGATATTTTCGCGCAACATGCCAAGAGTCGCGAAGGTAAGGCTCAAGTCGAATTAGCGCAGATCTCTTACCTGCTTCCCAGGCTCCGTGGTTGGGGCGAATCACTCTCTCGTCAGGTCGGTGGTCGTGCAGGCGCCGGTGGCGCAGGGGGAGTGGGCATTGGTGGGCGTGGTCCTGGTGAAACCAAGATCGAAATCGATCGGCGTCGGATTCGCGATCGAATGGCAAAGCTACGGCGGGAGATCGCTGATATGAAAGTGGCGCGCGAGACTAAGCGGCAAGAGCGGATGCGCCATCGCATTCCCTCTGTTGCGATTGCCGGATATACCAACGCCGGAAAATCCTCACTTCTTAATCGGATGACTGGTGCGGGAGTTCTGGTCGAGAATGCGCTTTTCGCCACACTCGATCCAACAACTAGGCGAGTGACCGGCAGTGATGGGCGCATCTTTACCCTCACCGATACCGTCGGCTTTGTTAGTCATCTGCCGCATCAATTAATTGATGCATTCAAGTCGACTCTCGAAGAGGTTGCAGGCGCTGATTTGATTGTTCATGTCATCGATGGTTCACATCCAGAGCCACTAGAACAAGTTCGCGCAGTCCATCAAGTGATCGACGAGATCGGCGCTGCTTCGCTCCCTGAATTGATCGTCATCAATAAGCTCGACATATCTGATCCCCATCGGATTGACGAATTGCTTCGCCAGTTCCCAGGCAGCATCGCGGTCTCCGCACACACCGGTGCGGGAATCGCTGAATTATTGCGGGCAATCGAGGCGGGGTTGCCGCACCCGGATGTCGAAGTGCGCGCAGTGATTCCGTATTCGCGCGGTGATCTTCTCCACGAGATCCACGAACAAGGCGAGATATTTACTGAGGAGCACCTTGAAGATGGCACACATGTCTGCGCGTTAGTAGATGCCCGCCTAGCCGCTGCGCTCTCGAGATTTAGCGCTTGACTCGATAACCGTTCGGACACTTGGGATTGGTTCCGGTCACTTTTTTACTCTGTTTTCCACGAATGCAGAGAATGGTGACTTTCGCTTTTCCGGGAACCGTGGTCGTTGCTTTTTGTGGTGCTGGAGATGGTTGAGGTCCCGGAGGCGGAGCGGGTTGAATGAAGGCAGCTTGCGGGAACTTGATCTTGACCTGTGGCGAGGAAAAGTGGAAACCGTAAGCTTTTATTTCAATCTTATCCTCAGCGGCAATGTAGCGAGTGGTTGATGTTGCTGCAGTGGTGTCGTTTGCGTTGTATTCGACAGTCACTTCAACTCGTGACAAATATTTCGGTTCGATATTCCAAATTTTTCGGATGAAATCTCCGCGCATCGAGGCTTCCACCCAACCATCGATAACTTTGCCATTGACATCGTAATGTGCGTTTCCGGTAGGTACATTCATCGTGCCAGCTTTAGCGTCGAAGACCACTTGTCCGAAACATTGGGCGTTGCTCGTGATGAAAATACCTCCAGCTGGGATTTTTCCCGCTGCATGGTGATATTCGGCCCAGTAAGGAACCATGATAATCGCTATATACCTTCCGAGCGAGGTTGCCTTGAATTCATTCCGTTGTTTGAGCGCACCATTGAGATCTGCGCTATTGCCCTTATTGTCACAATCTGGTTCTGGATCATAGAGCGAGCCATCTACGCGATTTAATTCTGCAACTGTTCCAGTCACTATTGTGCGCGAGATGCCATCAGTACCTTTGATAAAAGAGACATCAGGATCTTTTATCTGCGAAGTGAACCAACCAGCTTTCTTGGCAATATCGTCCGATTTTACCGTGACTCGAAACTTAGAATCTGGCGGCAAGCCGCGTTGGGGATCGTTGTACTTCGGTCTGCGATTTATGAATGGTCCATTTACCGCAACGACGGTGAGGACAAATTGCTCTTTGTTTCCAGCGACATCCACTATAGTCAGTAAGTCTGATTTATCTGAGTGCCTCTTCGGAAAGAGATAGCAGGTTGTTCGCATAAAGGATGCTCCGGAACCGCAACTTTGTTTTTCGTCAAATTCACTTCCTCGCCATGCTTGATTGCCATTCTCACCGTGGATCCACGGTTCGTATGGCTTGACGCCAAGAACTTCGATTGCAGGTAGCCACGAATTCACAGTGGCATCCCACATCTCCACCTTTTCAACGCAATCAGTGCTTCGAATGTTCAATGCACAGGAAGGCCAAAGATATTTATCGGGCATTGAAAAGGCTTGCAACTCCTCATTCTCAGCCCAGGCTGATGGAACGGGCAGCGGGCTACCAAATACAAGAGCAGCGCTAAGTAAGAAAATGCGAAATGCAGCGCGTTTCATAGGTAAAGGGTAAGTCGTCTCCGTTTGAGAATCTAGGGAGCACGAAAAGTTTTACCGGACTGAGCGAAGCACTGCGGTGACCTTTCCGAGGATTTCGGCATGATCACCGGGGATGGGGGCGAAGTTGGGATTGGCTGGCAAGAGCCAGATTTTCCCATCGCGACGAGAGAAGGTTTTGACCGTTGCTTCGCCATCGATCATCGCAGCGACTATCTCACCCTTTTCGCAAGTCTTCTGCGCGCGGATGACGACGAAGTCACCATCACAAATCGCTGCATCAATCATCGAGTCGCCGACAACTTTGAGCATGAAGAGTTCGCCTTGCCCAA
>CAZPIJ010000007.1:0-26677 GCA_964586805.1 uncultured Bifidobacterium sp.
GCAAAAAGCGTTTGCCAACTCGGCGCTGAAGCTGCCTGGCGAGGATTCATAGGTGAGCGCTCTAATTCTTGATGGAAATTGCCTTGGCCGGGCACAAAGTCGCAGCCTTTTGTGCTGCGCCATGCAAACCTTCGGCAGGGCTATCGTTGAGAACGAGAACAATCCCCTCGTCATCTTGATCGAAGATGTCAGGAGCAACTAATGCACATTGACCTGCACCGATGCACGCGCTCTTCTCTACTTCAATTTTCATTAACCTCGCCCCACCTTATCCTTTGATAGCTCCAGCAGTCATTCCGGAAACGATCTTCTTATTAAAGAGAATGAATGCTAAGAGTGGGAACAATGTGATGTAGAGAATGTCAGCAAAGAGATAGTTGTAACTCGTCAGGTATCTACTGATGTAATTGAAGAGAGTTTGTTGAAGGGTGATGTTCTCATTTCCTGGTAGATAGTAGAGCGGGTTGGTGAAATCGTTGAAAATGGCGGCAGTAGCGATGATTCCCACGGCGATTGTCACGGGTCGCAATAACGGAAAAATGATTCTGAAATAAAGATTCCATCCAGTGCAGCCGTCGATGATTGCCGCTTCGTCAATTTCCTTTGGAATGGTGCCGATGAAGTTCCTGAAGATCAACACTGCAAAAGCTAAACCGTAAGCAACTTGAATCATGATCATGCCATGCATGGTCTTATATATCCCTAATCTCTGAAGTACCCAGATAGTAGGAACAATCGCAGGTGGAACTACCAGGGCAGTAAGGATGAGAACACTCGCAACCTTGCTTATTCGGTCTCGTTTACGATGAAGGATAAAGCCTGTCATCCCTGCAATTATCACGAGGAAGAAGACTGAGAATAGGGTCATTATGAAGGAGTTTTTAGTCGCCCTAAGAATCTCCCAATCGTTATCCATGATGACATATTTGAAATTCTTAAGGAGATCCCAATCTTTGGGCGGCGCAAGACTGAGCTTGAACGATTCTTCTGAGTTTTTTGCGGCATTGACGATCAAGAAGTAAAAAGGTAGCAAGAATATTGCGACTGTAAGAAAGAGCCCAATAAGCTCGATCCAAAGTGGGCGATATTTTCGCTTCTTGCTTCTGAAAATGCTTACCGCACTCACATTGCCACCTCTCGCTTACTGAGATATCGATACAGAGGAAAGACCAGAATTGAGACAAGCACAAACAAGATGACATTGCCAGCTGTTGCCAAACCATAGTATCCCGATGTGTATTGCTTATAGTTGATTGAGGCCAGTACATCGGAGATAAAGCCAGGCCCACCACCAGTCATCGCCCAAATGAGATCGAATGACCGTAATCCTCCAACGAACGAGAGAATAATAATCGAGAACATTGCTGGTCGAGCCAAAGGAATGGTGATCGAATAAAATTGTCGACGAGCGCTTGCGCCATCAACCGCAGCCGCTTCATACAGTTCCTTCGGGATCGCGGCTATTCCTGCGATGTAGAGCAAAGTGGCTATTCCTACGCCTTTCCAAATATCGACGGCAGCGATGGAGAGTATGGGGAGTAAATTCGGATCAATAAGCCAGCCTGGTCCCTCTGTAAAGTATCCAAACCACCCCGCAACGAGCGTTATGCCTCGATTGATAATTCCACCAAAAGGGTTCAACAATTCTACGAACATAATGCCAACACCGATGGTGCTCACAAGAGTGGGAAAAAAGAGTGCTGAACGCATGAAACCTGTTGTTCGCAATTTCGAAGTTAAGAAGCTTGCTAAGTAAATGGCGAGGATCACTTTCATACCACTGGTCACTACCGCGTAAATAATGGTGTTTTGAAATCCGATCCGGAGGTATTCCTCTCTGAAGTAGAGACGAAAATTCTCAAAGCCGATGTATTGCCATTCCTGCAGAGTCCATCGAGTGAGACTGAAGAAGAGCGAGACTACTGTAGGGAGAAAGAATAAAACGATGTAAAGAATTGCCGCAGGAATCAAGAGAGAACTTGGGTAAGGACTCTTCAGTTTCTTACGATTTGCCATCTTTCCCCATTTCTCATCTTTACCAGCTTCTTCTTATAAGAATAAGGATTGGGTGAATTTAATCACCCAATCCTTATTTAATTGAACATTTACTGCTTTTTGCAGAGAGAAGTTCTTACCAGCCTGCTAATCCAAGCTGTTGAGATTGCTTCTCAAGGTCCTTTTGATAGGACTCTGCGCCCTTGACGCCGTTCTTCTGACCGGTTCCAATTTCGACGCAGATTTGGGACAAGTTTGGACCCTTAACTGGGGTCAAGAACTCGAGTGCAGGCCAGCTTGCACCATCCTTGTCGATGTATGAAGCAAGGTCGGCAAAGACTCCGGTAAGCGTTCCTGATACAGGAGCACCCTTAACGAAGTACGGACCTGATGGCGGGATAGTTGCGTTCATCACGGTGAAGGCTTCCTTGGAAACCGACCAAGCAACGAACTTCTTCGCAGCTTCCAAGTTCTTGGTGGTCTTTGCGATATAGGTGCCAGAAGGCATCCATACGGTCACACCGTTGGACTTCTTATCTGTACCTGGTTGAGCAAAGAATCCAATATCTGGAGCCTTAGTTGGGAAGTTAGCAACAATCGTGTCGATACCTGCAGAGAGCATTGGATAGTGCGCTCCCTTGCCCATAGCAAGGTACTCAAGTGCCTTGTTGAAGGTGGTCGCAGCAGCATCGCGATTATAGAAACCTGCCTTGCGAGTGTCTTCTATGTATTTGAATCCTGCAAGGGTTGCCTTGTTCTTAGCGAGAACAATCTTATTTGCTGTGAACTTCTCTTCGAAACCAGGCATTGCCTTAGCAACATTGAAGTGATCAGCAAGCACATAAAGTTGTGCGGTCCAAGAATCCTTGAATGATCCAATAACTGGAATGAGTCCAGCTTTCTTGATCTTCACATTATTTGCGGTGTATTCAGCCCAGGTTGTAGGAATCTTCAACCCAAGTTTTGCGTACACTCGCTTGTTGTAAAGAATGCCTCCACCCATAGCAGTTCCGTAAGGAGCAGCGTATAAACCGCCGTCGGCGCCCTTAATCGAAGCCTTGAAACCGGAGTTAACATCCTTCATCCATGCTTCGTTCTTTAGGTCAACCATGTTCTTTACTGGATCAATTGCTTGGAGTAGGGCTCCAACATTGTAAACAAACATGTCTGCCATCGTGCCGGATGCTAGCTTGGACTTTACAAGCGCATCACCTTCAACACCACCAGGGACTTTCTCCATGGTGATTTTGACGCCCGGATTGGCCTTCTCGTAAGCAGCAATCATTGCTTCCCATTGCTTGGTCATGTTGTCGATATTGGGGACCTGCAGGGTTAGCGCAGTGTCTGCCTTTGCGCTGGATGCGATTACAACTGAACCGAGTAGCGCAGGGATAATCGCCAAACTGATTCTTGATAGGAGCTTTTTATTTCTCATTTACTCTTCTTTCTCGCTTATGTCACCGAAGGGCAACTACTGGAGACTTACAAGGGCGGATCGGCGCACTTGGACCGGCCATAAACCGTTACAAAATTCGCCTTTCCCCTGCTCGCAAAGTACTTTCCAGATTTAGGCAGTGTCAATGGAAAACCCTCCATTTTTTTAGATTGGGCTCTAAAATTGGCCAAGAAATTACCAAAATAACAAAAATTTATATAAATAAATCTGTACCAGAAATATTGACTAATTGGAAAGAATGCGAACCCGGCCCTAGAACATGGTGCTCGAGAGCTGAATGAAGCGTAAGAGCTCGTTCAATGTGAATGGAATAGGCCATCCGGCCATCGTCCTCAATGGCCCATTCCACTTCGGCCCACCCTGCCAAGGGAATATGGATTCGCCCGCTCAATTTCGTGAGTCCAAAAGAGTTCACCCGCAGTTCGACACTCGAACCATCGATATCAAGTTTGGGATGGAGTCCCAAACCAAAGCGCGATAGTTGCCATGTTGGAGCGCCGCTCCAGTAATGGCAATGGCTCCACCTATCGTCGAAAACTTCCCACCATGTAGTAGCGCCATTTTTGAGAAGCCATCCCCAATTTCGTTTCCATATGTCGACGACCATCTCACCTTTACCAGCATGGAGTAGCACCGGAATGGAGTAATTAGTGAAGTAGGGCGTCGCTAAATCTTTTTCAAGCTCTCCCGGTGATCGCAGTCGCTTCTCGGAGGGTGTGTAAGGAAAATTACTAGTTAAGAATTTAACAATAGTGTGCACAGCACTTTCCGATTCAATCAATCCCGCCAAATAAGCTAATACCTCAGTATGGTATTGCCCAGGTTGGGACTTGATTTTTTTCTTGACAGCTTTACTCAAGGTTTCTTCTAATGATATCCAATTCTTTGTTTCACTCTTTTTCCCTAATATACCTAACCATTTCTGCCAAACTTGGATGGCAATAATGAAATGAAGCACAGCAGGAGCATCAATGGAATCATCATTTGCAGGATTTTGATGGTAGCCCCAATCGACAAATGGCCACGGCCAGTGGTTAACTCCATCAGGTGTTACTAGCGCCGCTAAAGCGTTCATATTCGCTCGAGCTACATCTTCAAATTGGGTAAGGAATTCAGGGCTTCCCTCTGCCTCTGCAATATGAAATGCAAGTCCCATCCACATAGATGCATAGCTACCCAGATACATGAGATCTCCTGGACCAGAACCAGCGACCATGCCATCTTCTCGCGCACAGGCTGCTGCGTGCAGAACAGCTCTTTTTAGCAGCGCTAAATCTCCCCAAGCTGCAGAGAGTAAATGCGCGCCAGAGGTGGCGATATCCCCGATCCACTCCGCGCGTTCACGAACCGAATCAACGATGGCATCTTCTGCAGAGGAGCGCATGGTTTCGATACCTACCTGCCAGATTTGGTTGAGTAATTCATCTGATGTGTCGATCCGCCCATTTGGTGCACCAAGAAAGTCGCGTTCTACGAAAGTTTCATCGGAAATCTTTACGGCACCTTTGGCGTAGATTCGGAGCTCGACATAGCGAGCACCCATAGATTGCATCGGCTCAATCCGTGATTTACCTGCTACCACGGCAAAGCGTTGGATCATTCGTGTTGGTCCGGTAGACAGGGGTACCACGGGTGAGATTCCGCCATGAGGAGTAAGCCGTTCTGCGTAGCCGATTACTACGATCGCGGGAGAGTCGCTCTCTATCGAAAGATTAAAATTGCCAATCCGAATTTTTCCAAGATCATAGCGGTACCAATCTCCGTCGAAATCTTCGTTCGGGTCTGGTTGAAGGTTGGCAAGAAAAAACTGCGAAGCTAGATCATCAAGTGCGTACCCGGTAAAAGTATCTCTAAATCGTCCTTGCGCAATCGGAGAAACTTTCCGCTCTGGCAGGTCAGGAATTTGCAAATCACTGCGTGTGATAGGCCCTGTGCGTTCTAAGAGTTCTGGAACAGATGTCACCTGTTGCCACTGACTGGCCAGTAAATCGGGATTCCAAATATCCCAATCAATTGGTTTATCAATCCACTCGACCCACCCGAGTAATGGACTAATTCTCAAGCCAGTGGATTTGTATTGAGGTATTTCACGAGCCTTCCAATTAAGTGGAACAGGCCTACTCTCATGGAGTAATCGCGCCCAAACAAAATTAGGCAAAGGAGCCATAGTCCTTGTTTTAAGGGCTTCGCCATGCGCAAGAATCACAATCTTGTGCTTGCCTCGAGATAGCTCGATCTCCTGGGAGTAATATTCTGCAAAGTTCGATGCAAATCGAATTGGACCAGCAATAAATTGTTTGCCATCCACTTTAACGACGAAATTCCCACATGCTTGTACATCAAATTGGTATGCGCCAGTATTTACATCTATTTCAGTAGCAAAGAGGACATGTAGGTCAGAAGCGCGGCTTGGATTGGCGATCCAAAACGCATCTTTGAACCCACTGGTTTCCAACGGGCGATGTATTGCTGCCGCAGGCCGGCCTAAGAACCCCGGGATTCCCTCTGTTTCGATGTCCAGTTCATTCGAATCAGCGGAGCTCATTTCCCCTGCTTAATGAAACGATCCAATCCTCCATGGTAGGAAGAGGGCTAACGAAGTTACTTCCTTTAAATTCCCACGAACCATTTGCCTCGGTCTTGATACTCTCTTTGCGTACTGTTTGACCATCTCTTGGATTAATTATCTCGAGTTGATATTCAGAGTGAGCTTCCAAATTTTGAAATATGACTTTGGAAAGTTCGATTGAAATACCGATAGTTGCAGGTGCCATACTGACAGCTGGGAAATAAACCACTAGGTGATTGCCTGTTCTTCCTGCCCAAGGTCGGAAAGGATTATCTGTATCCGCAGAAATCTTCAGTGAATCATTTGCTGGTGTAAATCCAGTCCAACCCAAGGAATCGAGGTATTTAGCTGCTAATCCCAGCTGCCTGGAGCCATCGAGCTCAACCGCTTCCTGCCATGGAATCCATCCCCACATCGCGCCAGGGCTTGTCAGGTCATCATGGAATGCCCAAATTCCTTGGGCTCCGTAGGTGTGGCCGGCAGCGCCCTGCAATAGATGTGTCCAGAAGAGGTATCGCTGAAGTAGAGCGGGTGACCCCCCTGCAATTCCTTCGTAACAGACTTCACTATTTATTACCGGTAATTTTGAGTCCTTCAATGCTTTCTTTAGCGCCTTCAAAGTCGAGGGAACAACATTTACATCGGCATGCCCTGTTTGAAGCCAAATGAAGTCAATCTCAGAATCACCTTGCAGCGCTTCGAACGAAGATTCATTAAATGCTGGACATGGGTGCACTGTGATTGGGCGATGCCAGGGATCAATAGTTCTCACATGCGCGATTACTGCCTTCCATAATCCTTGAATTCGTCGCGCTTCTTCTTGCATGTTCTCTGCAAAAAGATCGGCATACTCCATCAATCCGATCTCTCCTACGACACACCAGAAAACAGGAAATGCGCCCCATCTTGCGATCATTTCATGCCAATGTCGCTCTAATTTTTCTCCACCAAACTGAAGGATGTAATAACTCCACGCACCAACAAGTGCTGGTATTACACCAGCCTGCACTGCATCAATTACCCGAGTATCAGCTGCGTCCCACCACTTAGGATTGAGATTCTCTTTGTCGGCTGTCCATGAAGTAACACCAGCAAGAAGCGTAGATTTTTCACCAAAATTTGCCTCTGGTAGTAGGCCAGAGACAACCTGCATGACATTGAAGCCCTCGCCCTTCCGCCGCACCATAAGTGCTTTCCATTCAGCATCTGAAATTCGGTCAGTGAGTCCAAACCAAACAGTGTCTGCTAGCCACATAAATGGCTGACCGGTGGAAGTTCTAAATATTCGAGAATTGCTTGGAATTCTTACAGTAGGTGTTGTGAATCCCCAGGATTTGTCAAAAGTTAATTCTGCGCCACCTTCGAGCGCAACGGACTTCCAATCATCGCTTCCACCTTCGACCCGACATCTGGCTACCCCATCCGCACTCTTGAAAATTGGGACTCGGACTTTCTCGTTGTTGTTTCTGGTACAAATAGCAAAATGAGCTGAAGAGCCAGAGAGATGATGGCCATTTACCGAATACTGTGAGACTGTGAAAGACATACCTGACTCCTTACCTTGGGTCTGGACATCACTTGAATTCATCTGAACTCCCTATACTTTCATAGATGCTTGTAGGGGCATTAGTCTGTCGACATGTTATTCACTCAAAGTAAAAATGGCCAGAGCCGAGAAGATTTTAAAGATTTCTCGTGGAGAAAATCGGGGGCGGGATGGGGATTGTTGCGACATACGATGTAGTAATCGTAGGAGGCTCGCTTGCCGGCATCACATGCGCTCAAGCTCTACGAACCGAAGGGTTTGATGGCACGATCCTCATTGTCGGCGATGAGCGGTATTTGCCGTATAACAGGCCCCCACTCTCGAAACAGGTATTACTAAATAAATGGCAAATTGATCAGACTGCGCTTATATCAAGAGAGAAAGGCGCTGAATTAAATATTGAGTTTGTTTTGGGACGAGCTGCGACCGGACTTGATTTAACCTCAAAAGCGCTACTTGTTGGGCGCGATAGTTATCACTTCTCTAAGTTGATCATCGCAACCGGGGTTTCACCCAGAAACTTAGTAGTCCAGGGGGATGTAGATGATGTTTTGTTCTTGCGCACCGTCGATGATGTGCTTGCAATCAAGGAGAGATTAGGTAGTAGTAAAAGAATTGCAATGGTTGGCGCCGGTGTTCTTGGATGTGAAATGACATCAGCATTTGCACAGCTGGGACACCAGGTCCAGCTCATAGAACGACTTGCAGGACCACAAATGCCGAATACAGGAGGGCATATATCCCAGAAAATTCATGCGGAGTTGGTTAATAACGGTATTAACACACACTATGGAGTTGCCGTTAGATCAATCTCTCGGGTGACTGACGGAATAATTGTTGAACTCGATAATAGTTCGAATATTCTGGTTGATATGGTTGTTGCTTCAATTGGATCCGTACCTAATACACAATGGTTGCCGAGCGATCTGATAGATACAACCGATGGAGTGTTGTGCGATTCAACTGGTTTGGTAGTGCCAAATGTATATGCAATTGGAGATGTAGCACGCTGGCAACTTCGCTCGGAGGAGACGGCTAAGCGAATCGAGAATCAGACTTCGGCTATCAACCAAGCTCTGGCAGTTGCGAAATTCATTGTGTCTGGTACGACCTCGCCGACTACGGAACCATTCTTTTGGTCTGAGATTTTTGAAAAAAAGATTCTGCTGAGCGGCACCCTGGATCCTGATCCTGGGAGTGTCCGGGTATTAAACGGTGATTTCTCTGGAGATAAATTCATTATCGCCACAGAGGTCAATGGTTCGTATACTGGTATCTTGAGTTGGAACATGCCGCGGGAATTTCGAGAGGCGCGAAAGTTGCTGAAGGGAGAGGTCAATGGATAAACAGGAAAATTCTTCTACTTGTCCGATGCATCAGATTCGACGGATTCCAAACGATGGCACCCCACTTAGTCCTTCGCCAGTATTTGCCCACTGGCGAGCAGAGGGTGCAAGCACACCTCTTGAATATTCAGATGGGCATGAAGGACTCATCATAAATCGGTATGAGCAAGCCCGTCTCATACTCGAAGATAAACGATTTAGTCAGTCACCTGCTCGGATGCCAGCGCATCATGCTGACACTAAAATTCTCACGCCAATGGATGAGAGTTTTCCTGAGGCTGGTGATCTAGATTCTGGGAATATTCTCGGCTTAGATGGCGAACAACATTCTAAGATTCGCCGAACTGTTTTGAAACGGTTCTCTGTAAAATCTGCCCGAAGTTATGAAGAAGAGATCCAGAGAATTGTCTCTCGACAACTACAAACTCTGCAGACGCTCCCAAAACCGGTCGATTTAACCGACAATTATTCAGAGGCAATATCCACTGCCACACATATCTATCTTTTGGGCATACCAGAGCCATTTCAGGAGGAGTACGATCGTCTTTTTGTAGGACCTTCAGTCACTGCCGAAAAAGTAGATTTCATGCGTCGAGTCTTAGCCGATAAGCAGGGGCAGCTTGGTGAGGATGTACTCAGCGACCTAATTCAATCAGAGTTAACCCGAGGAGAAATTGAGGGAATATCCCTCTCACTAATGGTTTCGGGTCGTGACTCAGTTGCATACATGATTTCGACGATTACAACAGCATTACTACAGAATCCAGAGCAACTCAGGAAATTGCGAGAGCATCCCGAACTTATCAATAATGCAATAGAGGAATTTATGCGCGTAGGCTCTATGTTCTTGACGCTATTTCCAAGGACTGCAACCGAAGATCTGGAAATAGGTGGAATAAAAATCGCAAAAGGTCAATCAGTCTCCGTATCACCAGTAGCAGCTAACCACGACGAAAGACAGTTTGTAAATCCTTCAGAATTCGATATCTCGCGTGACGCCTTTGGACACTTGGGATTCGGTCATGGCATACACGGTTGTATTGGACAACAGGTTGCACGGGTAGAGATGCGCGAAGGAATCATGCAACTGATTCAAGGACTTCCGAATCTACAACTCGTTCACGCTGACCAACTCGAACCACGCCCGTTTGCACATGCCGTCGCGACATATTCTGCGGGCGAGGTCCTCATTACCTGGTGAGTATCTGCCTTAACTTGCAGCGGTGAATGGAATGATGGTGGGTTCGGTTAGGGTCACCACATACTTGCCATGAGTAAGTTGATGACCATTTGAAATTCCTGATCCATTCAATTTCAAGTGCGAACTTCCAGAGACGGGGAAATCAATTGTCGCAGTCGCTCCGAAGGGCACCACAATATCTGCGGCAAGGGATTGATCTTCTAGAAGTTTCCAAGAAATGGCAGCCAAACCTAACGGTGTGTTGACACTTGCAGATGCATAGGTAAAACCTTCTGCAGGACGAGGTGCAAATGTTATTTGGCGATATCCAGGCGCACTCATGTTCGGCGCGATACCAGCAACATTTCGATAAACCCAATCAATCACGGCGCCATAGGCGTAGTGATTGAAAGAGATCATTGATGGAGATTCTGAGCCATCATCCGGCTTATCTTCTTCAGCCATACTCATTTCTCCTCGATGGATACTGCCGTCCTCGCGTATTGCATCCCAGCGCTCCCAAATTGTGGTTGCTTTGTTATCCACCTGATAAAGCCAGGAGCGAACTTTTCGACGCATCAGCATCGTGTATGCAGCCTTGAAATGGCCATTCTTTGAGAGAGCATGAAGAATTAGCGGAGTACCAAGAAAACCAGTAGTGATTTTTCCTTCATCTTTGATCACCATTTCACTAAGTATCTTGGCTACATTTGCTCGCTCACTTTCAGGAACGATTCCAAACTCAAGAACCATTGAGCATCCAGCAGTAGTTTCCTTTGCTTCTTGCCCAAATTGTGTCCAGATGTCTCGCTTCAAAGTATTTGCTAATTCCTGGAACTTTGTTTGGTATGAAGTTTCGCCTACCAATCTTTCGATGTCGGCGGCGAGTTGAGCAGAGTTGGCAAAGAAAGCATTTGCAACAAACTGCGGCTTAACTTTCGATAGCCATGGCTGATCTCCAGGTGCATCTGGATCACACCAGTCACCAAATTGGAACTCCTCTGGAAGGAATTTTTCGCCCTTGCGATGATCGGAGAGGCTCTGAATATATTTGCGAATACTTGGTAGCTGTTGTCGAAGGGATTCCAGACTTCCATAAGACTCGTAGCTGGCGATGGGAACGATTGTTGCTGCATCTGCCCAGCCAGCTCTGTTTGTGATTATCCAGTCATTCACGACATTCGGTTGCCGTGACAGAATATCGGGCACTACGGCTCCCACTTCACCAAATTTTTCTTGGTCTAACCATAAATCTGTCAGCCAACTTCTCCAGAAACTATCGAGTTTGTAGAGAGTATTTGATGTAAATGAAATAACTTGCGCATCTCCTGTCCAGCCAAGTCGTTCGTCTCGTTGTGGACAATCAGTGGGTACCGAGACCATGTTGTCAGCAATGGACCAGACAACATTCTCGTGGAGGCGATTCAATCGAGCATCTGAGGATGAAAAGTGTCCAATTCTCTGGTTTGCGGAGGAGACCGCGACCCCTATGGCTGAGATAAATTGTGCGTTACCAGTGACCTCTGCGTATTGGAAACCGTGGAAGGTAAAGCGAGGCTCTAATACATGTCTTCCATCAGATGCCAGAATGTAGCGATCTG
The DNA here is from genome assembly GCA_964586805.1 of uncultured Bifidobacterium sp. Lineage (GTDB taxonomy): Bacteria > Actinomycetota > Actinomycetes > Nanopelagicales > Nanopelagicaceae > IMCC26077. The sequence continues at coordinate 11,694 of CAZPIJ010000007.1, forward strand.
TAGCCTTAGCGGTTCTCAGAGCCGCGGTATGTAGATTTGGTCCAGGTTCGAGAATCTCTGCGTGCCGAACCGTTATCTCGTCACCCTTTTTGCCATCGACGGTCAGTCGTACCCAGCCTGAAATGTTCTGCCCGAAATCAAGGAGAGTTCGATTCTTTGAGTCAATGATCCGAGATGGGAACTCAGCTACTTTTAGCACCCGCGTAGAGGTTCTTTCGTGAATCCGCTTCTTATCGAGAGAGTGGACCGTCACCTGGTTCCAATGGGCGTCGTCGAACTCTGCAGACTGCCAGCCGGGTTGCCCATGATTTTGATCGATTGTGCAACCATCGTAGATGTCTGCAAACCTAAGCTCAGCTGTAGAAACTTTCCAACTCTTATCAGTAGCTACCACCTCTTTACTACCATCGGTGTAAGAGATTTCTAGTTGTGCAAGAAGGTGGATCTTTGTTCCATAATTGTCATAAATGTTGGTAAAGCCAAATTTTCCACGAGTCCAACCATCGCCCAGAGCAGCACCAATGCAATTTTTTCCTTCTTGAATTAGCGAGGTCACATCGTATGTGTGGTAAGTGAGTCGGTTATCAAATGCGGTCCAGCCAGGAGTGAAAAATTCATCTGTGACTGGCATTGCATTAATGTAAATGGAGTGCAAACCCTCAGAGGTTGAATACAACCTAGCCTTCTTGACAGTTTTAGAAGCCACGAATGTTTTGCGCAAAATTGGTACTGGATCTGAGTGAAGCGAGTTATCACCAATTGATTCCCCTACAAATTCAGTTCCAGAACCCAGACCTGTTTCGAAGACGACAGTTGGGCTGTGCTCGGTCCAGCCATATTGAGTTGCAATTCGAACTCGAAGTTCACGGCGCTCGCGGGGGCCAGAAATATGCCCATCTGCTTTGATTTCTATCGAGTCAGAGCTTTCTACCACCTTTGATGCAGTGATTTTGCCTTGATCATCAAGAGAAGAAATCTCGTAGGCGATCTGTTTTGCATCTGATCGCGAAGATTCTGTTTGCCATGTCAGTAAGGGCGTCACGACCGGTAAGCCGATAATGTCTGCGGCAAATTGATGGCTTAGCGCAATCACTTTAGTTGCAGCATCAAGTTCATTTTGGCTTGGGATTTTGGCCATAGGTCAGCGCTCCTCTGTGGGCTCGACAATGAGATTGGCTTGCAAAATATCGCCTTCTGCAGGTGTGGTCAATATCCTCGGCCATTACCAAGGTGTGAAGCAGTGGATTGTCTAACTTCGTGGAGCTCGTCTAGGGTAATGGCATGACAAAAACTCGCTCTCTCGGCTCATATCAAGTTACTGCTGTTGGTCTTGGCTGTATGCCAATGTCTGGTTTTCCACCAGATAAAGGCTGGATTCTTGATAAGCGCGAAGAAGCAATCGGTGTAATCCACGCGGCATTAGACCACGGCGTGATGCTCCTGGATACCTCTGATATTTATGCACCGACTTGGAACACGATTGGGCATAACGAAAAACTGGTTGGAGAGGCATTCCGGACCTGGAATGGCTCCATTGAGGCCAAGAAGAAGGTGGTCATTGCGACCAAAGGTGGAATCACAAGATCTCCAAGTAATAATTGGTTCGGAATAAGTGGTCGAAATGCCGACGAGCATTATTTTTATCGAGCTGCCGAAGCATCTGCGTTGAGATTAGGTGTCGAGAAGATTCAACTTTGGCAACATCACAGGCTGCATCACACGATGCCATTTGAAACTCAGTTCGAGAATGTACTTAAATTGAAGGAGTACGGAATCGTCGAACATGTGGGCTTGAGTAATATCAACGCGGAACAACTTCGCCGTGCCGTAAAAATTGGTGGACTTCCAAAGGATGGCGGGTTAGTTTCTGTTCAAAATGAGTGGAGCCCTCGTTATCGGCATGGTAAAGAAATTCTGGACCTTTGCGCTGAGTTTGGTATTGCGTATCTGCCTTGGTCGCCCCTGGGTGGAATTGGCAAGCAAGGAAACATGAGTACTGGTTCGTACCCAAAATTCCATGAACTAGCCGAAAAGAAGGGAGTGTCAACCTTCGCGTTGACAATTGCATGGCATTTAGCGAATTCGCCGGTAGAAATTCCCATTCCAGGTGCAACAAGAAAAGAATCAATTCTCGATTGTTTGAAAGGTCTCGAGGTCTCACTCTCCTCTGAAGAATTGAGTGATCTGAATTCTTCGTTACCAATCGAGCTGTGTGCTGTAGATGAAGAGATGTTAATTCATCCACCATTTCGTGATTGAGAGACTTGGAAGAAGTTTAACGACTTAGTCGCGAATGACCTCGCCTGGAACTTCACGCTCACCAACACCGATGATAAATCGCCCTGGTGCTCGAGATCGGATTTCGAATTCATAGATTCCTTCTTCGGCAACTCGAGTTGTTCGGCCGAGGTAGAGATAATTTCTTCCTCCCCATGGCTCGTAGAAAGGAGTGCGCTCAGAAATTGCCAAAGTAAATGATTCACCTGACGGGCTAGTAACTTTTAGCACTGGCAGTTTCTTTTTCGTGAGGTTTTTTTCGGGCTTCTCATCATAAATAAGTAGCTGTAGAGCTAATTTATCTCCCTCCGAAAAACCGGCGCGAAAAGCGCGCACCTGCTTACTCTTGCTAAAGGAGAGATTGACGGCAAATGAAATCGTGCCATCGACAAGTAGCGGTCCCGCAGCGGGTGTTCGATCAGTGGCTTTGAGTTCGACAGGTTGATGGGCAAGAGCCGATTCCATCGGAAGCAGGAGCACAGAGGCCAAGGCAATGATTGCTAGTCGTCTCATGTTGGCAGGGTAGGCAATCGGCGGGAAAGGGGCGAGTTAGAAAACATCATTGAAGGTCAAAAGCATCGTTTAGCGTGACCAGATTCAATTCTTTCGATTGAATATCTTGGAGAACCTTCGGCAACACTTTTGTGAAAGTGAGATTATTCGCATGAGCAAGGACAACTGAGCCATCGTAAAAACTTGAGCGGGCGAGTTGAAGTACGCGTGATGAACGAATGTTGCTCGCATCTCCAAGTGATCCAGACCAGAGCATGGTTTTGGTGTAACCAATATCAGCAGCAACCTCTACGACTCGTTTGCTGATTCCACCGTATGGTGGTCGGTAAAAAGGTCGGGCATCTACACCAAAGTATTTTTCAATGAAGTTGTGCGCTCCCATTAATTCTCTCTTGATCTCTTTTGAAGATAATCCTGGAAGAAATGGATGGTGCGCAGTGTGATTGGCCATTTGGATCTGACCGCTTTCTACCAAGGGGAGAAGATCTTTCCGATTTCTTAGCCATGAACCCATACTTGAGTAGACGAAGAATGTCAGTCTTAAATCATTTTCTTGGGCTAATCGAATGTATCGCTGCACAGCTTCGGGACTAGTGCCATCATCAACTGTCCATGCCGCTCGCTTCTCGCCCCATGTTGGTAACTCACGAATCACTCTCCCGCTGCTTGCATCTGCAGGGGCTGAGAGAATATTCGGCAGTGTGAGTCCAAGCGCGCTTGAACCCATCAGGCCAAGAAATGTTCGTCGCTCCATCACCCTCCCCACCAGTGCCCTAAACCTAGTGGGCGCCATACACTCTATATATGGAATATATGGAAAATCGGAGGCTATATATATGGCATCGCCGGCGACCATCCCGGCTAGCCCGCCTCTTCGGCCCTGGCCTGGTTACTGGTGCTGCCGATGATGATCCGTCGGGAATAGCCACATACTCGCAAGCGGGCGCTGCATATGGTTTTGGCCAACTGTGGACCATCATTCTCTGCTTACCGTTGATGATTGCTGTCCAAGAAGCTTGTGCGCGAATCGGCTCGGCAACCTCGCAAGGATTAGTAAAGGTCACCTCCCGGGTCTATTCGAAGGGAATCTTGTACGCGGTTGTGGCGCTAGTTGTCATCGCAAATGTCATCAACATTGGGGCGGACTTTGCAGCGGTGGGCGCCTCACTCAATCTACTGATCCCGCTACCAATACCGGTGCTATCAACAATTTTCATGGTGCTAGTTCTTGGCCTTGAAATTCTCGTGGGGTACCACACATACGCAAAGTTTCTCAAGATTCTTGCCCTCTCACTCATTTCATATGTGATTGTTGCTTTGATGGTCACCAATAATTGGATTGCAGTCTTTAAAGCTACCTTCATCCCACAACTCCAATGGAACTCGGCGTATTGGTATGTGATTCTCGCGGTGCTAGGCACCACGATAAGTCCATACATGTTCTTTTGGCAGGCAGCAGAGGAGGTGGAGGAGAGCAACTACGCGAAAAACCACGATAAAGAGCCGCGCAGGATAGGTGAGATTCGAAGAGATACCTCAGTAGGAATGAGCATCTCACAAATAGGAAGCTGGTTCATGATCATTACTGCCGCCGTGGTGCTTCATGAGAATGGCGTGACAAATATCGGCACAGCAGCGGATGCTGCCAAAGCTCTTGAACCACTTGTTGCAGGCTCTGCCTACTCTGGGACGATTGCCAAGGTCCTTTTTGCTATTGGAGTCATAGGGATGGGTCTTCTAGGAATACCAGTACTTGCGGGATCTGTGGCCTATGCGATGAGCGATGCCTTCAAATGGCGCGAGGGATTGGATTACAAACTCAAAGAAGCAAAGCAGTTCTATGGAGTCATCATCCTCTCGACTCTGGCAGGTTGGTTAATCACGATTCTGGGTATCGACCCAATCAAATCATTGGTCTTTGCAGCAGTGATCAACGGCTTGGTTGCGGTCCCACTGATTTTTATCATCGCGAGGATCTCAAAGAACCGCGAAATCATGGGCGATTTGGTGGGTAAACGACTCTCGCGAGCAATGCTAAATATCGCTTTTGTCGTCATGCTTATTTGTGCATTGATGCTGGTCAGCACCACTATCTTTTCGTAGAAATAATATATGATTTTCGCGTGAGGGTGCGACGAAAGAACAAGTTCGTACCTGCACTAATGGTACTCCCATACTTTTTATTGATGCTTTTTTGTTCAATCGTTCCAGTCATTTATGGCATCCTCGAGGTGCCCAAGCCATCTTTTGTGAACCTTACTGGTGGCTATGACACATTCTTCAAGGTTCTGCAAGATTTTCGTTTGATGCCAGCGCTCACTAATATTCTCTTCCTGCTTCTGATATTTGTGCCGCTGATGATCATCACGGTTCTCGTAATTTCGTTGCTTATGGATTCGGTAGAGATTCGCGGAAATGCTGTGATGCGGATGATCTTTCTGATTCCAGCATTGATTCCAAGCGGAGTAGCGGTCCTCTTTTGGTTTGCTTTAGTCGGGCCGGATGTCATTTGGGATAGTTCAAATATTCGTTGGTTCATCGGCGGAATAATTTTCTCGACGGGGATTGGTGGCTGGATTGTCATCCAGTACGGATCCCTCCGGTCGATCTCGGAAGAGATCCTTGAAGCGGGAGTCGTAGATGGGTGCAATAGATTCCAGCTTGCGTGGCGTTTGAAAATTCCACTTATCACTCGCTACATCGCCTATATGGCAATCCTTTTGGTAGTAAATGCAATACAAATATTTACCGAGCCAAACCTTCTGTTATCCACCAAGGTCACAACAGATTGGTCTTTCAACCAGATTGCCTTTAGTTATGCCTTTTCATATGGCGATTTCTCGGGTGGTACTGCTATTTCGTTGATGCTGTTGGTACCAAATATCGTTCTAGCACTCCTATTCGCTTTTTATACAGATTTTCTGCGAAAGCAACAACGAGCATGAACCTCACGACGCAAAAGCGGAACTCCGCTCTCATCAAGATATCCCTTTGGTTGCTCACATTTTTGGCGGCTATCCCTCTATGGTGGCTCCTTCAAAACATGCGCGATATCGATCTCGCGGCTATCGCTAATTACCAAGAAGGAATCGTGTTCCGTTGGCTTAGAGAGACATCTATCTTTGTGCTTTCTGCGCTGATTTTGGCGGTCACCACAAGTGTCACCGCGGGCTTTGCATTAGCGGTGCTAGATGTGCCGTTTCGAAGGTCACTACTTTTTCTTACTTTGGTAACAATGCTTATACCTGTGACGGCACTTGCGATGCCGCTATATGTGATGGTGGACAAGATAGGTTTGAATGACAACATCTTAGGTTTGATCCTCGCCTCAGCCTATTTTCCGTTTGGTGCTTTCCTCTCTTATCTCTATTTCTCTGCATCATTACCAGTAGATCTCATTGGTATGGGTCGTATCGATGGACTTGGCGATCTTGGTATCTATCGCCATCTTGGGCTACCACTTGCAAAATCCTTGATTGGTTTGGTTACCTTCTTTTCGTTCATCTCGTTATGGGGTAGCAGTCATCTACCTCGAGTACTACTCACTGACCCAACCCAATCAATCCTGTCAATCGGAATCGAGGCATTCTTTAACCAAGGTTCGGCCTTGATTGCACTCTTGATGATCATTCCGTCTATAACTTTGTATCTAATTGCTCAGCGCAGTATCGCTCGTGGAATCTTTAGCGGTGCCGTGAAGGAGTAGTGAGCAAGTAAAAAGATTACGGAATTACACTTTTCGTACTCGTGCACCAAGTTCTCGAACTTCATCGAGGTTGCGGACACCGCAGAGCGCCATTGTGTTGATCAATTCTTTTCTTAGGATATCGACGCTTCTTTGGACGCCATATTGGCCACCGGCCATGATTCCGTAGAGGTATGCGCGGCCAACAAGAACTCCTTTTGCACCGCACGCAATCGCGCCATAAACATCCTGTCCACTGAGAATCCCACCATCGATATAGACATCAAAATCCTTGCCAACCACCGCTACTACCTCAGGAAGAAGCTCGAGAGGAACCGTTCCACGATCGAGTTGGCGACCGCCATGATTGGAGAGCACAATTGCGTCGACGCCAAGTTCTTTACATTTGACCGCATCGGCTACTGACTGAATTCCTTTGATGACGATTGGCCCATCCCATACAGATTTCACCCAGGCGATATCATCGAAAGTCATCGAGGAATCGAAGATTTGAGATGCTAATTCATCAAGCGGTTTATTCCATCCTCGAAATACTGCGAATTCTAATTTCTTTGTTGATACCAAGTTGATCCACCATCGCGGTTTGCTTACTACATAGGCAATAGTCCTAAGGCCAAGGCGAGGCGGGATTGTTAGACCATTTCGAGTATCTCGTGGCCGAAAGCCTGAGACCGGAGTATCTACAGTGATAACCAAGGTCTCGAAGCCATATTTCTTGGCGTTATTGATCATACCAAGACTTTTCTCTCGGTCTTGCATCATATAAAGCTGAAACCACCTTCGCGCTCCAGGCACTGCAGCAGCAAGCTCATCAGGCGCGGTTGTTCCCATGGTGGATAAGCAATAAATCATCTCATTTGCTTCGGCAACGGCTGCAACTGCAGGTTCGCCAACATGATACATAAATCGGGTATAACCGGTTGGTGCAAAAATGATGGGCAGCGCACTCTTCTTGCCGAATACTTCAGTGGAGGTATCAATACCTGAAACATTTCGAAGTACTTGGACATTAAATTCGATATCTTCAAAAGCTTTCAATGTGCGTGCATAACTAATCTCGCGATGGGCTCCACCCTCGACATAGTCGTAGGTAGCCTTTGGAACTCGCTTCTTTGCCATTTTTTGTAAATCGTAGATAGTGACAGCTTTGTCAATTTTTCGCTTTGTACGGCGGAAAGTGGGTAGTCGCCAATCTATCAACCCGAGAAAATGGGGGATATCAGGGAACTGGCGCTTGCTTTTGATCAACTTCACTGGAAGAGCCTATCCATTCGTTTGTGAATATTCATCCTTGGCAACTTCAGCCCATCAGTCGGTATGGAAAATTTCAGGTATAGCAGCCCACCATTCACCATCTGCTCTTTCGGGAACAGGCCGTTGAAGTGGTTCATTTATTTCCCACCACTTCTGGGTGACGGGATCTGCGGCCATTTTTGCCATGTCACCTTCGTAATCGTCTCCGACATATTCGTAATATGAAAAGAGCAATTCACCATATCTGTAGATGGAGTAATTTCGAATATTCGACTTCTTGATCTGTTCGAGCACTTCGGGCCAAACATTTGCGTGGAGCTCTTCGTATAGTTCTCGATTTTCTTTCGGCATCCCGAGGACACTCGCAAATCGCTTGACCATATTGGACTCCAATCGTTATGCATTCCGAGAAGGGAAGGAGTAAATCTCTTGCATTACCTTCCAAGGGTCTTCAATGTTAAGGCCTTCAGCCCAGGGCTGGAAGTGTTCGCCCATTAACTCTGCCCAATTATCTGGACTGTTATTGCTCTGAAGAATCCGATCTTCATTCCATGAATCAATGACTGCCGGGAGCTCGTAGTAGGAGAAGAGGCAATTTTCATGTGCTCCGATAATGAAGTACTTGTTGAATTTTTTGAGACCTTCTTCCTGAAGTTGGAAGTGGTAGTACACATAACTTGCGTACTTCTCTGGGCGAAGATAGATGATCGATCCGATGCTCGTACGAGCGTCGTTAGACTCACGCCACAGGGCGCCTGTTCGCGGCATTGCATCGTGGAAGATGTCGAGCATTTCTACCCATTTCCGGTTACCACCGCTTGCAGGCCAATCTACGAGAAGAGCATTGATACTCTCAGGTAGCGGAACATCTTTGTGAAGTGAATTGCTCTCAAGGTAGACAAATAGTTGGTCACCAAAGTGATAGAGCTTAAAGAACGAGATGGCCTTCTTTCGGAGCAGTTCACTAATAGCTTCTTCTTCTTTGATCACTAAGCCCAAAAGTTCTTTGAGCACATCTGCTCTGACGATCGCCCTAAATTGTTGGCGATTGAGCGCTGCCATCACAGATCGCTAAACCCGAAGAACTGGGGTTTCTCAGCATTGAGTGTCATTGTGATACTTAAGGTTGCCATAGAATTCGGCGGCAATTCGATGGCAAATGTCCGGCCATTTATCGGAGTTGTCACTTGAACAGCGTGACACTCCGGGGCTCCATATGCCCTTCTAGAACCGGGATACATATGAAAGTTAGCGGAATCGACAGCGTAAATCGCGCTTTCGTAGCCATCGACTAGTCGATCCATCTCTTTGGGGTGCACACTCTCTGATTGATGGATAACCGACTCAAAGCGATGCTCGCCAAATGCCCCAGCAAGTAGCACGATCTTTCGACTCTCGGAGATGCTGGTATTCACTATCTCGACATCAGTCCGATCTTTAGTTATCTGCGTGACTAACGCTGCAACATCTGGTGGTAAACCAATTCGACCAGCATCGGCATCGAAGTATCGGAGCCGGGCCACCTGTAGCCCCCCGTTATAAAGAACTTGTGGGGCGCCAATAGTCAGTTGCGTCAGTATCTCTGTCACAATCGGCTGCACCTCTTGCCAGAAGTGAATGTTGACGCCACCGGGTCCACTGAAGACTTCGGTTTCCATCAAACGCATCCTGCGCGCAACCTGCCCGAGGGCCATGGCAAGCGCCTGGTCTGGGTACTCGGGAAATCGTCCGGTGAGATATAAATACCAAGCAGCTTCGTGGCCAGCTTCTTCTTTATTTCGAGTGGGTGAAACATAGCGACCGTAGGGTGCGATGCCCTCGATCAACTCCTCCATCAATTTCGTATCTTCATCGCTCATTGATAGGTACCACAGCCATAGCGGCTGGCTCATGACCATAGGCGAGAAGTCAAACCACCCATCTTTGCCATAGCGATAAGGAACCAGCAGCACTGGTTTATCTACTGGAACTCCAAATCTTTCGGTACCAGCTTGCAAACTGCTTTCCGTTTCGATGATCGTACTGACCTTGCCTAGCGTCTTTACCTTATTTAATACAGTGCGCGTCAATTGCAGCGCCTCTGGATCGCCAAAGAGTAGGAGTTGATTAAGTCCTGCAACCAATGTTGCATGGGTGACACTGTAGAAACCGTGTGGCCAGGTCCATCCGTAGTGACCACCAAACCAGCGACCATCATGCAATCCACCAACCACTCCATCGGGAGCGACATTGTCGGGAATGATTCCCGCATTCTTGTTGGCTCGCTCTACCCATCCTTGGATATATCGCTTGATCCAGTTAGCCGCATCGGAATCGTGATGATAGAGCCAGAAGTTTGCGACTAAAGAGGTGGCAGCCAGGTTCACAGCGACATCGCCATAACCCAAGACCTTCTCCATCTGCTCTGCCATGCGCATGGCATTCTTCTTATCGGAAAGGTCTTCCCAACTCTCGATGCCAGGAATGAAGTGCAGCGGCAACCCATACGGTTTCATCACGGAATTGATGGAATCTGGTGGATAACCTTCGACCCACTCTTGCCCTAACCCAGGGCGAAGTCCATCAGATCCATTATGCGGTGCAGGAATGATGTTCTTTTCGACATCGTAGTTGGGTGAATTCTTGCCGAAGTAAAGCTCAGCAAACTGTTGAGCGAAGGATTTGAACTCAGAATCGTGTGGATCGGCAGCGCAAATCGCGTAAAAGAAAATCATTGACTCACCCTGATGGAACCAGTCGTAGCCGCGTTCGTAGTGATCTTTTACTAGGCCTAGTTCAGTGAGCTGCTTTGTTACACCACGCCAGGATTTCTTTGCCGCGTCGAGTATCTCTTGACTCCCACCCAACATGTACAAAGCTGGCCAGTTGAAAAAGGCCTCATAGAAATCATCTGCACCATCACGAGAGTGATCCATGCTCTGGTTAAAAATAAGAGAACCATCGGCGTTACAGAATTTGGCATCAAAGCTCCGCCACGATTGGTCAAGAACATCAAAGAGGCGCCGTTGCAATGTCGCCCACTTAGGCATGGTTCGCAAGTAAATGTGATCGCCAATGACAGGTTGCGTGAAATTACTTATGCGCCCAAAAGATTGATTGCTCATTTCACCTTTCGTGACCTTATAGGATCAAATTCTTAGATTGCGTAGGCTTTTTCTGCGTTTCCACTCCAAAACTTGGATTTTTCCGAATCACTCAAATCTGCGACTAAGAATTGTGCAAGTGCAACCACTTCATCGTAACTTCCGGCGAGTTTACAAACTGGCCAATCCGAACCAAACATGATCCGATCAGCGCCAAAAGCCTCGAGAATAACCTGGAAGTAAGGGGAAAACTGCCTCTGCTCCCAAGATTTCCAATCAGCTTCTGTGATGAGTCCAGAAACTTTGCAGAACACATTCTCGAAGGCAGCCAGCCCGTTTATCATATTTGTCCACTCTGAAATTTCACCCTTAGCGATATTTGGCTTTCCAATGTGATCAAGAACGAAGAGATTATCTGGAACCTGTCGCACCAGTTCGATACTTGCTGGAAGGTGTGGGGGGTCAACCAGAAGATCAAATGTCAGGAGTTCAGTGGCGAGCTTCTTGACATTTTTTACGACCTGTTCACTGGATAGCCAACCGGTATCCGTTCGACCTTGAGCGCCATCCCGGATACCCACTAACTTCTCTGCACCTGGGAGATCGAGGTACTTCGATAATCTTTCGAGGGCATCTGCCGAGCTCATATCTATCCATGCGACCAGCCCAGCAATTGATTCGTCTTCTAGGGCGATTTCGAACATCTCGTTCAATTCTTCGTATGAGGTTGCGCTCTGAACCAAAATTGAGCTGTCGATCTTCGCACCAGCGCGTTCGCGTCGGAAATCATCCATAGTGAAGGTGCGATTAATCGGTTCAAGGAGATCTCCGGCGAGCCACTCTCGAGGAGTGCCGTTCAAATCCCACAGATGATGGTGTGAATCAATTCTCATGGAAGAAACTCCTTGCCTACCTCTTTTGAATCATATAGGATTTTTAGAGGTGCGGACAAGACTCAATTTTGTTGAGAAAAATCTCTCGTCAATACCTGCACATCTTTCAGGCGAGGAAGGATAAGGACCAATGTCGAACACCCTCATTCAGGAGAATTACCCCGAGATCAAGATCAAATCTGTGAAGAACATCCTGCTTTCACGGATGCACGAGCCGGATAAAGCTTGGGGTACACATGTCATCCGTGCGATCAAGGCCGATGCATATCTGGTCGTAGTCGAAACCGACCAGGGCCACATAGGTTATGGCGAGGTCTGTTCATATGGCGGTCCACCAGTGATCGCATCATGGGTTGATTGGTTCTCGCGCATTATGGTGGGTCGTTCGTTGGCCGAGGCGTGGCGAGTAGCTCGCCCGCGCGGAGTCAATTGGGCCCACGATGGCGCAGCCGCAGGATTGGATTGTGCCTTCTGGGACATCCTCGGACAGGTCACTGGGAAGACTGTCGCAGTACTTCTTGGCGCTGATCCCAAAGTCACCGAAGTCGATGCTTATGCATCCGGTGGTGTGAGTTATGACTGGGCAACCAACCCTGATCAATTGATCGAAGAGGTAGTCGGTTATAAGAATCTTGGTTACACGACAACGAAGATCAGAATGGGCACAAGTTGGCATTTCGATGGTGTCACACCAGAGCGATTCGTCAAACATATGAAGAAGCTCCGTGATGCAGTTGGCTCTGAATTCCGCCTTGCGGTAGATGGAAATGCTCGCCTCAATGTCGAGCAAGCCCTTGTTGTCGCAAAAGGTTTAAATGACCTTGGCTTCATCTGGTTTGAAGATGCCATTCCGATGAGCGAAATTGATGGTTTCAAACAACTTCAGAAGGTCGCTCCAGATCTCACAATTAGTGGTGGCGAAGTCATGCAGACTCTCGATCAATATCGCCCTTACTTCGAGCAAGGTGCGCTACAGATGTTGCACCCAGATGCAGGTTGGATGGGTATCACTGAGATGAAGGCTGTCATGGAGATGGCGGCAACTTATGGAATCTCTTGCGATCCGCACGGTTGGCATAACGGCGCTTTGGCCATCATGCATGCGCACATCATGGCTGGTGCACCGCTTTATGGTCAGGTTGAAATCAACTTCAGCCAGGGACCACTTCGGGATGCGATTTTGGCCGATGGCTTAGCGACGGCGAAGGGCAAACTAGCGGTGCCACAAGTCCCAGGATTTGGAATCAAACTTGCACCAAATCTCGAGGAGAAGTTCCCATATCTTGATCACAACTATCACGCTGAAATCATGCATCAAGCAAAAGAGATCCAACCTCCTGTTCGCAATTACATGGAGAACAATCCATTCCGATGAAAGGTGAAATAAGTGGCTAAAAGAAAGCTATTTGAAGACGATATCAAGATCGAGAAACCTGAAGGGTTAGTTCTGCCTTTCAAAGGCACAGGTTTCAAGCGCGCACCAGAGGAGATGCTCAGGAGACTTGAAGTCGTCAGCAGTGCTACAGCATCTGCGCTGATGTACATGCTAGATATTCGTTACACCTTTATCACTGGTCCTCGAGCATTGAAGACCGGACAACGCGCAGTAGGTAGTGCACTCACTCTGCAATTTATGCCGCAGCGGGAAGATATTGCTTCTGGCAAAGTTCAAGAGGAAGGCGAAAACACCTCTGCGCTCTGGGCAGTTCTGGATGATGTCCAGAAGAATGACTTCCTAGCTATTCAAGCATTTGGTGATAAGCACACGGGATGTTTGGGCGAGATGTTGGTGACCTCATTTGCAGGTCGCGGCGGGGTGGGAATTGTCGTCGATGGATATATCCGCGATTGGCCGCGAATTCAGAAGATGGATATCCCGCTCTGGACTCTCGGCGCGACGCCGAACTTCGCCTCACAAGGGCCGCTCTATCCATGGGCTTATGCAGTACCAATTGCAGTGGGTGGCGTTCTGGTTATGCCGGGAGACATCATCATCGCCGATGATGATGGTGCAGTTGTCGTTCCGGTGAATGTCGCTCCAATAATCCTTGATGTTGCTGAGCGATATGAAGGAAGCGAAGAGTTCAGTCGGATGCGTCTTGCCGAAGGTGGCGCCCTTCGTCGTTATTACCCACTCAGCGAGGAAGGTCTTGCTGAATTAGAAGAGTGGAAGAAGACTCAAGGTAAGAAGTAAGTTTTCTCTAACTCCTGCCAGCATTCTTCAGGGATTTCACGATTGAAATCCCTGATGTTGGCTTCGAGTTCGGCAACACTTCGTGCACCCGTGAGCACTGTCGTCACCGCTTGATGGCGGAGTGGGAATTGAATTGCAGCTGCGGTTAGTGGCACATTCCAACGAGTGAGGAAATCACGGATCGATAGTGCTCTTTCGATGAGATCCTCGGGCGCAGTGACATAGTTGTAGGTCGTGCCTGGGGTTGGATTCGCCAGGATTCCTGAGTTGTAGACGCCTCCAATGACTATCGAAACATTTCGCTTCAATGCGGCCGGGAAGAGTTCACTCGCCGCACTCTGGTCTAGGAGCGTGTACCGCCCAGCAATGAGGACCACATTGATATCAGTTTCATTGATGAATCGAGTCGGTATCGCACATTGATTCATCCCGACTCCTACTGCCGTGATTAACCCTTCACCTTGCATTCGTGCAAGTTCAGGATAGGCAGCGCCAATAGCTTGATCAGCGTAGTCATCAGGATCATGGATATATGCAATGTCAAAGCGCTCTAATCCCAATCGCTCGAGACTCTCTGAGATCGAACGACGGATACCGGCTGGGGTGTAATCAAATGTTGCATCGATGGCTTTGCCTGAGTTGTCCTTGATAACTAGGCGCCCGACTTTGCTCGAGATGGTCATGAGTTTGGCTCGAGTAACACCAAGTCCCAGACCCAATCGCTCTTCAGCGAGTCCTAAGCCATATGCCGGTGCAGTATCGAAATAACGAATTCCATGTGCCAATGCCGATTCGATAACTTCAAGCGCTTGCACCTCTGCCACTTCGGTGTAAAGGCCACCAAGAGGCGCTGTACCTAATCCGAGACGGCTGACTTGTAGCGAAGTGCGAGCGATTGCATGGAGCTCTCTATGTCTATTCACCATGTCAATTTATGGGTAGTTGGGATGTAATCGAGTCTTAAGCGCTTAGTTCTTCACAGAACCAGCGAGCATGCCTCGACTCAAGAATCGCTGCGAGACCAGGAAGAGCACGATGATCGGCAGAGTCATGATGATTGCTGA
>CAZPIJ010000008.1:0-16811 GCA_964586805.1 uncultured Bifidobacterium sp.
TATCGATAAGGCTCCTTTAAACGAGGAGTGTGTAACTTCGAGCGATCCATTAACAAAGTGCCGTCACAAGAACATCTTGTTACCAAAGAATTGGGCGAGCAGTTCCTATCAAGATAAGAATTGGACAAATGCGCGAACTTTCACCGCCGAAGAAGTGGGTGTCAAAGAGGGATACTTTGATATTAATTGGAGTCCCAAGGTCGAGCTTATTTGGTCAGCAGATTTACGCCTCGACAATACGATCCTGCTCCGTACCCGAATATCTACGCCAACAAAATCGAGTACTACCTCCGCGGCCAGCGCATCAATCTCCACAGATTCGAACCCCTTTCTTCTAACTAGTAGTGAATTTGTCGATGGCGGTGCGCTGCCCAAGGAATTTACCTGCGATGGCGCGGGGATCTCTCCGCCCTTGTCGTGGCAAAACCCTCCTGTGGGATCGAAGAGCTTTGTCATCATCATGGATTCAGAGCCTGGCCCACCTCGTCCGGGGGAGCCGAACACGGGAAAGCACTTTTATCTCACCTTATTTAATATTCCTAGCAATGCGGGCAAAATTTTCAAAGGTGAACCAGGCGTGGGAACTCTCGGGCGGAATTTTCTGGGAAAGAATGCGGGATATACCCCTCCCTGTTCGCAAGGCCCCGGAGCGAAGAAATACGCATTCACCATCTACGCACTCTCTTCCCACCTCGACCTTGGAGCTGGTGAAGCCACCCTCGCCGCGCTCGAACAGGCAATGGCTGACAACATTTTGGCAAAAGCTCAGATCTCTGCCATCTACGCTCGCTAGTATTGGCAGGTGAAAAAGTGGCTAGCTGAGGCGCTGGGCACTGGATTAATTTCGCTCGCGGTCGTCGGCTCAGCATTCATGGCGATAAGCCTGTCAGATGATGGACTGGTACAACTTCTGGTCAATGCAATCGCGACTGTGCTGACACTGACACTTGTCATCGCTATTTTCGCTCCAATTAGCGGAGCTCATTTCAACCCTGTTGTTACCCTCGCACTCGCGATTGAACGCCAAATTAAAAGTAGCGAAATTGTCAGTTACATCAGCGCCCAGATTGTTGGCGGCATTTTCGGAGCAGTGCTAGCGAACTTGATGTTTGAGAGCAAACTGATAGTGATATCAAGTAAGACCCGCGCCTTCGGCACGCATTTCCTAGGGGAGCTGATTGCGACATCAATCCTCATCCTGGTGATCATGCTCGCCATTCATCAGCAGAGAACAGGAGCACTGCACTACCTAGTTCCCGCATGGATTGGCGCGGCGTACTTTGCGACCGTCTCGACGAGCTTTGCCAACCCGGCAGTCACAATTTCGCGAGTATTCACCGATAATATTTCTGGAATTAACCCCATCTCTGCTTTCATTTTTATCGGAGTTCAACTCCTCGGGGGATTCTTAGGTCTAGGCATTGCTCGAGCGTTGACTAAGAAATAGAGGTGGCAATGGAAGTAAAACCATCTGTTCTTTTTGTCTGCGTTCACAATGCTGGTCGCTCGCAAATGGCAGCAGGATTCATGGAACATCTTGCACAAGGTGAAATTCAGGTGCTCTCTGCAGGCTCGGCACCCAAGGAATCAATTAACCCTGTGGCAGTTGCCGCGATGGCTGAGGTAGGGATCGATATCGCTAATAACATCCCAAAAATTCTCACCACTGAAGCAGTTCAGGCATCTGATGTAGTGATCACGATGGGATGTGGCGATACTTGTCCGTATTTCCCGGGTAAGCGTTATGAAGATTGGGTATTGGTGGACCCGGCGGGGAAAGGAATTGAAGAGGTTCGAGTCATTCGTGACGAGATTAAGGCTCGAGTGGAATCGCTTGTTACTGAATTACTCGCGAGATGAGCGCCCCTTGCTTTGCAGCAAATCGTTCACCCATCAAGCGGTAGCCAGCAGAATTGGGATGGAGATTATCAGGTAGCAAATCGACATCTCCCTCATTGAAAAGTTCCAATCCACTCATAAAGTAAAGGTTGGAATCTTCTCGTTCGCGAACTATCTTCTCGAGGATTTCACGGATCTTTGGAAGATTGAGCGCACCTGCAGCGAGATCGTGTGGCCGAGCCATCGAAGATAATCCACTATCGGTGATCAGCGTTGGCCCTGGGTTGATCTCATGGAATGGGCAGATGATCGGTGAGATGACCATGATGGGGGTGGTTGGTTTCTTCTCGCGGATGGTATCGAGAAAATTGTGAACCGCGGGAATGAAAGCGCGCTCGCGCATGCTATCGGCATTGACGACATTGATGCCAAGTTTCAATGAGATGAAATCTGCCGGAGTCGAGGCGATGGTTCGCGCCACAAATCCATCAAGATGTGCCTCGCCAGCAAGGCCAAGATTCTTTATATCTAAGCCGAGAATACGACTTGCATGCACAGACCAAATATCAAGGGGTCGTTCACTCTCAGCACATTGGCTAATAGAACTTCCATAATGCACCCACTTCTTTTTTGTTGATGGTGTCGGTGGCAGGATTTCGCCATCAGCTCCGATATTTCGAACTTCAACCACCGCTCCCGCAGGTAGCCAGATCTCGATCTCCTTCTCCTTCGTCGGGTCACCTAAATCAGCAAAGATAATCTCTTCACCTTCACCACGAATATATTCTTCACTGGTGAAACGAGGGCCATCCATCTCAAGACGAAGCTCTCCCCCTTTAGTTGCAGGTTGAGTCTGAACCTCTGCGCCATCGACCACAAGATCGAAACGAGCAGTTGCTGGAACTTCGACTACTCGCGCAATTGTCAGAGGCATGACATGGACCTCTAATGAGAGGTTCGCAGCTTTTGTTCGGAATCTCAGCCGCACTCCCGAAGGAAATCTCGTCCAGCGATGCAGTCCGCTGACACCAAATTGCTTCCAAGTCCAGAGCGGCAGGCGGGAGAAGCTCACCCATCCATCTTCGTTGACCATGTGATCGTATGGACCGACAATTTCAACCGGCGAATCCAACACTAATGAGTGATTGAGATTCATTCTCAACTCCCTGTCGCTTCTTGAATATCTTTCACAACTTCCAGTGGAGTATTGCTCTTGCTCGTGAAGCCAAGTTTGATCTTGTTAGCTTCGAAATAGGTCCGGGCCTCGTGTCGACCTTTAACCTGCAATTTATCGAAGATTCGCATGGATTCTTGTCGAATAGTGGATTCGCTATAACCCATTTGTTCGGCTATCTCGACATTGGTAAGTTTTTGAGAAATCAGCGAGAGAATGTGTAGCTGTCGATCGGTTAACGAGTTAACGCTCGCCGAATCCACTATTTTTCGATTTCGATTCTTCTGGCGCGTGATTTGAAGTGAGACCAAGTTAGTAACTGTTCTGAGCATCAATTCAAGTTCCACATCGGGATTGAGCGCTTGATTCGAAAAAAATCCAATACAACCATTTGAGTTTCCTACGCGTAATACCGGAATGACAATCATTGATTTTATCTCGGGGGATAGGTTTACTTGATGAAGGGTCGAGTATTCCTCAGGCCAATGTGGCAGGGTATTGATCCATAAGAATCTCTGCTCGCGTAGCGCATCACTGACTGGCAACTTCCAGTCCAGAGGGAACTCCTGCCATTGGGAAAATTGAGACTGGTCTACTCCGAACGATGCGCGCGCGCGAACAGTGTCACGATTGGTGATTTCACAGATCCAGGCACCTGTCACTCCCAAAAAAGAAAGGGTATTGGTGACAAGATATTCACAAAGTTCATCTTCGGTCAGATCCTTAGCAGCAAGATGAGCAACGAAATCGGCGATTCGGGTGTGGATCACGGGGGCGCCTCCAGGTTGACAGACTGTATCGGCAACCAACCTATATTTTCCATTTGCCCGGAAAAGTTATGGAGTGTCCCCAAAAAGACTACCCTTGGGAGGGTGTCAGAGCTCTCACTACTTCCACTCTCGCAGGACCCGGCGCTGGGTATCCAGCCGCTGCAATGGAGTGTGGAGCTATGGGGGACGGGCAACCCATGGTTCTCTGCTGATGATTGGCAACGCTTCTATACCCGCGCTGCCTCTAAAGGAGTCACCGATTACTTGTCCTGGGACCCTGCTGGGCGGGAACAGGAGCAGATATATATAGCTGTGATCGAAGGCGAAGTTGCTGGCGCAATCGCCTTGGTGGATTTTGACGATGTCGAGGAGTTCAGAGCGCTAAAGCCTTGGGTGGCCGCCTTCGTAGTGGATCCCGTTCGGCGCAAAACGGGGGTCGGCTCACTCATGCTCACTGCGCTCGAGGCGAAAGCACGAGATTTTGGAATTCCCGAGCTCTATCTCTGGACCGAGGATAAAAAAGATTTCTATGCCAAACGCGGCTATCAATTATTCGCACACCGAGACTATCCAGAGATTTCGATTGATGTAATGCATAAAAAGCTCTAGTAAATCCTAATCTAGAGCATTCAACCTTTGTAAGAGTGGCGGATGTGTGGCATAGATCTTCACTGCGAGTGGATGTGGTGAGAGATTAGCCAGACTGTCGGTAGCAATCTTGATCAAGCCGCTCTTGAGATGGGCTCCAGAATAAGTTTTCTTGGCAAACTGATCAGCCTCATATTCATTTCGCCTTGAGATGCTGTTCGAGATTAGATCAAGAGCGAATGAAAGCGGACTGAATATGATGAAGAAAGCCAAGATGGCAAGATGGAAACTCTGCACCGCAGATCCAAGTGCAGTAGAGAGCTCTGGGAAGCGCAACGCCCAACCAAGAACTGCAAAAATCACTAGCGATTGCGCCAGCGATAGCACAAATCCGAAGAGCGTATGTTTGCGTTTATAGTGTCCAATCTCGTGAGCCAAGACTGCCATGATTTCTTGGGTGCTCAATTTTTCAATCAAGGTATCGAAGAGCACGATTGTTTTGCTCTTTCCAAGTCCGGCAAAGAATGCATTGGCCTTGCTAGAGCGCTTGGAAGCATCCATTACGAAGAGTCTTCCTATGGAATACCCTTCTTGGTCACAGTACTTGAGAATCTCTGACTTGAGTTCGCCCTCTTCCAAGGGCTTCAACTTGTTGAACAATGGCAGAATCAATGTCGTTCCAAACATAAACATCACTAGCGAGAAAGCAGAGAGCAATAACCACCCTAGAATCCAAAATGCCCCACCAGTCTCTTGGTAGATAAACACGATAAGCGCCAGAAGCGCACCACCGATCAACCCAGCGAGGAAATACCCCTTCAACTTATCTACGATAAAGGTCTTGATGGTCGTCTTGTTGAAACCAAATCGAGCTTCGATGACGAAAGTTCCGTAGATATCAAATGGTAAATCGAGCAGATCAGAAGCAAGGCCAATGATGGCAAAAAAGAAGATTGCGATGAGAATCTCAGACGAGACGCGTTCTCGGAGGAGACTATCTATTGACCCAAATAGGCCAGCAGCAAGAGCAAAAATCATTATCAGAATCGAGTAGGTTGAATTGATAAGCGAGAGTGCGAAATTCGCCTGTGAGTATTCGAGCGATCTCCGATACTCACTCTCGCTATACAAGTGTGCCAGTGTGGGGTGCAGTGGCTTTCGACTCTCTCGGTAATTCAGTACTTTGATGAGCGATTCGACGAGATAATTGAGCACGACTAGCGATATCAAGAGCGTGAGCATGGGATACATCGTATGATACGCAGCTATGGATGGCGCGCAGGGGTTGATTAGCGCCGAAAAAATCAGTAAGAACTATGGCAAGGGTGATGTGCTTAGTGATATATCGCTGGGTGTCTTGCGTGGAGAGAGAATCGGAATCGTTGGTCGAAATGGTGGCGGCAAGAGCACGCTCTTAAGAATTCTGGTTGGAGCTGAGGAACCCGATACTGGTCGAGTTTCATTCCTGAGCGGACTCTCTATTGGGTACCTAGCCCAGGTTGATTCGTTTGAGCCAGATGCAACAATCGTTGAGTCCATCTTCGGTCAGAGTTCGACATATTCGTGGGCAAGTGATGCAAAGGCACGAGAGGTTTTGGAGGGGCTCTTTGGCTCGCATCGAAGTGAAGATTTTGACCGACCGATTTTGGGGCTATCAGGTGGTGAGCGACGAAGAGTCTCGTTGGCAAAATTGTTGGTCAGCAATCACGACATCATTTGTCTAGATGAACCTACCAATCATCTTGATGTTGAGGGAGTCAATTGGTTGGCAAATTACCTGAAAAAGGAGCGACGACTTGCCGTTGTCGTCATCACGCATGATCGGTGGTTCTTGGATGAGGTGAGCGAGAAGACTTGGGAAGTCATTGGCGGCAAAGTCGAGGAGTATGAGGGGGGCTACTCGGCATTTGTCTTAGCGAAGGCGGAGCGAATCCGGCAGTCGGATATTGAGACGGTTCGACGAAATAACTTGATAAAGAAGGAGTTGGCTTGGCTCCGTCGAGGTGCTCCAGCACGGACTACCAAACCCAAATTCCGAGTGGATGCCGCAAATCAACTGATCAGCGCTGAACCACCTCCTCGAGATTCTGTTGAGCTTTTGAACTTTGCAACTAATCGTTTGGGAAAGCGCGTCTTTGAACTTCACGATGTCACACTAGGTGTCGCAGAGAAAGTCCTAGCAGAACACATCAACATTAATTTTGCTCCAGGGGTTCGGTATGCGATTGTTGGCGCGAATGGTGCGGGAAAGACCTCCTTGCTCCACTTGCTTGCAGGGCGATTAAAGCCGCTTGCAGGACATATCCAAACTGGCCAAACAGTGAAGTTGGCTTTCCTTACCCAGCATCTTGATGAATTGAACCCTCGCTGGCGGGTACTTGAGGCAGTCGAGGAGGTAGCAAAGAGCGTTGATCTGGGCAAAGGGCGCGAACTATCAGCCTCTCAGCTCTGCGAACGATTAGGTTTTGGTAAGGATTCCCAATGGACTCCCGTGGGAGACCTTTCTGGTGGTGAACGCCGTCGACTTCAACTCACTCGTCTTCTTATGGATGGCCCGAATGTCCTATTTCTCGACGAGCCCACCAATGACTTTGATGTAGAGACTCTTGCCTCATTGGAAGATCTATTAGATGGGTTTGCCGGCACGATAGTGGTGGTTTCTCACGATCGATATTTTCTGGAGCGAGTCTGTGACATCACCTTGGGATTTATTGATGGTCTATTCCAAGATTTACCTCGTGGTCTTGAACAGTATTTCGAGTTGCGCGCTGCAAAATCCAAGACGGCTCCAAATCCAGAGCCGATGAATACCAAATCGAGCAAGATTGATATTCGCGAAATGAAAAAGAGCCTTGAGCGAATCGATCGAGCGGTCAGTCGAAGAACAGGTGAGTTGCAGAAGTTGCGCATTCAGATGGAGGAGGCGGCCTCCGATTTCTCCCGACTTACGGAGATACAACGAGAGATTGAGCGGTTGGAGAGTGAGCAGGAAGCGCTCGAGCGAGAATGGCTGGAATTAATCACCCAGTTAGAACACCTGGAAAAGAAGTAGCTTGCGGTAGTAGGGTTCAAACATGCGCCCAATCGTCCAAGTCTCACTTGACCTTACCGATATCCACGAGGCGATGGCTATGGCACACACAGCAATGCGCGCTGGTGTCGATTGGCTCGAGGCCGGCACCCCCTTCATCCTCGCCGAGGGACTACATGGCGTGCGAGCGCTCCGCAAAGAATTCCCAGCGACCCCTATCGTTGCGGATCTCAAAACGATGGACGGTGGCTATCTAGAAGCAGAGATGATGGCGAAAGCCGGTGCGACCCATGTAGTTGTAATGGCTCGCGCCCATGCCGAGACCATTAAGTGCGTGGTGCAAGCTGGTCGGGATCTTGGTGCAGTAGTTATGGGGGATAACCTCGGCTCTCCAGACATGATCCAAGGCGCTCGTGAATTAGAAGAGCTTGGTTGCGACATGGTCATTCATCACATTGGTTATGACGAGCGGCGTGGAATCGCAGCGCGTGGCGAGCGCGCGCCGAACCCGCTAGACCAACTTCGCGAAGTTGTCGACGCCGTGTCGGTTCCAGTCCAAGCCGTAGGCGGCTTGACGCTAGAGCAGGCAATTAAATCGCCTGAATATGGTGCGCCCTTAGTCGTCATTGGTGCGCCCCTTGCCATTGATGCCGATTCATTTAGTAGGGGAGCTGGGGATGTAGAAGAGGTTTTGCGAAAGATCTGTGAGCGGGTACACGCCTACGGTGATGTCCCAGTAAAGGGAGAACAGGGGCGATGAGTAACTTAGGGGTAGTTAACTTCGGTGCAGAGCCACACAATGTAGAGCTTCGTGAGGTCGCTCGCCCCACAATTGGCGCAGATGATGTGCTTGTTGAAGTTGTTGCAGTGAGCGTGTGCGGTAGCGATCTTCACCAATGGACGGCTTCGCATAGTTGGCCCGTCAACTATCCAGTGGTGCTAGGCCATGAATTTGGTGGCCGTATCGTTGAGGTAGGAAGCAACATTTCGCATTGGAAATTAGGCGAAAGAGTTGTCAGTGAGACTGCAGCAATCATCGATCAACACTCACCGCTAACCCGGATTGCCCGTTACAACTTAGATCCATCGCGGAAAGGTTTCGGGTACGGCGTTGATGGTGCAATGACAAAGTTCGTGAAAGTGCCTGCCCGTTGCTTACATCGAATCCCGGAAAATGTCCCATTCGAACATGCGGCGCTAACTGAGCCATGTTCGGTTGCATATAGCGCGGTGATTTCACCTGGTTACATCAAACCTGGTGATCGGGTGGTTGTCCTTGGGCCAGGGCCGATTGGCGTGCTCTCTGCAGCGATGGCCAGACTAGCTGGAGCAGAAGTGGCTGTTGTCGGTCTTGATCGTGATCGCGAACGACTCAAAGCCGCAGAATCGTATGGTTGCGAAGTAATCATCGGTGATGCCAAGAAATGGGCGACTGAAGTTGACGGACTCGGGGCAGATGGTGTGGTGGATTCGGCAGGGATCTCTGCAACTTTGAAGATAGCTCTTGATTTGGTCCGACCTGCTGGCTGGATTGCGAAAGTGGGTTGGGGGCCACAGCCTTTGGATTTCTCACTGGACCCTTTGGTGCAAAAGAACATCACCTTGCAAGGAAGTTTTAGCCATAACTGGCCGATGTGGGAGCGAGTACTTCGCTTAATGAGCACTGGAGCCTTAGATGTCAGACCCGTTCTTGGTGGCATCTTCCCACTCGAGCACTGGGAAGAAGCATTCGAGGCTATGCATTCAGGGAAAATTCTTAAGGCGGTACTCAAACCATGAGTCAGAACGATCGCTTAAAAGGAAAGTCCATAATCGTCACCGGTGGCACATCAGGAATCGGCGCCGCGATTGCGCGAGCAATCATTGAAGAAGGCGGTCAAGTTCTTGTTCACGGAATCAACAAAGACGAGGGAAGAGCACTGGTGCACTCACTGGGAGCGAATGCAGCGCTTTGTATCGCTGACTTGGTGGAACCAAACGCACCCGAAGTTATCGTCAATGCAGCGCTCGCCGCATTCGGCAAGATTGATGGGTTAGTGAATAATGCTGCGGCAATTGAAAGGTCGAATCTCTCAGTAATCACGAGAGAGAGCTTTGATCACACGATTGCGGTCAATACCAAAGCCCCCCTATTTCTTATCAAAGCTGCACAACCGCATCTTGCACAGAGCAAAGGAAGTGTGCTCAATATCGGGTCAATAAATGCCTATGCAGGCGAATCATCGTTGCTCGCATACAGCATTAGTAAGGGAGGGTTGCAGACGATGACCCGAAATCTTGCCAATGCGCTAGGAGTCACCGGAATCCGTATAAATCTCATCAATCCAGGTTGGATTCTCACTGAGCGCGAAGATCGAGATCAGGTGGCCCGTGGCCTTGAGGTTGGCTGGCACAAGAATCTCGATCGGAGTGCGCTACCTTTCGGAGAGATGTCCACGCCGGAGAATCTTGCACATGCTGCCATTTATTGGCTCAGCGATGAGTCCTACCCATTCACGGGTTCAGTAGTAGAACTTGAACAATTCTCCATTATCGGAAGAAACCCGGAGAAGTTATAGATGCCAAAGATTGCTGCATTTCCAAAAGGCTTCATTAAGCAATTGGTCTCGGGTCAGATGAGCATCTACGAGTGGGTGGATCTTGCGACAGCACTGGAGATTGATGGCCTTGAGTTCTACAACGACTTTGCTGATGTGCAGGATCCATCGAATTGGCCCAAGGTCAGAAAAGCAGTCGAAGAGCGGGGAATGGTCATTCCTATGATGTGCGCATCACCAGATTTCACCATTCCAGATCGAGAAGGCCGCAACCGTGAAATCGAAAAGGAGATTGCATCGATACGGATGAGCGCCGAGTTGGGCGCTCAATATTGTCGGGTGCTCTCGGGGCAACGACGCAAGACCATCACTCGTGAGCAGGGCTTGGGTTATGTGGTCGAATCTATCGAAGCGTGTCTTCCAGAAGCCGAGCGTTTAGGCATAACTCTGATCTTGGAGAATCATTACAAAGATGATTTTTGGACAGAACCCGAGTTCGCACAGATGATGGATGTATTTGTTGAGTTAGTGAATCGGATCCAATCCCCATGGTTTGGGGTCAATTTTGACCCTAGCAACGCCATTGCTGCTGGCGAGGAACCGCTAGAACTCCTCGAGCAAGTCAAGCACCGGGTCGTCACTATGCACGCAAGTGATAGGTATCTTGCTCATGGCACCATTGAAGACTTGCGGCGCGAAGAGGGTGGAACCGCGGGATATGTCTCGTTCTTCAAACACGGGGTGATAGGAAAAGGCCTCAATGATTACGACGCAATTTTCTCGACACTTAAAGGCGTGGGATTCGATGGTTGGATCAGCATCGAAGATGGGGTCGATGGCATGGAACAGATGCACGAAAGTGCCGAATTCCTCAAGCGCAAAGTGAAGGAGCACTGGGGCTAGCGCTATCCTTTCAACATGGGGTCTTTGGCTTTCGCACTCGATCTAATCGCAACTTTTGCCTTTGCCGTAGTTGGAGCTCGAATAGCTATCAATCGCAATATGGATTACGCAGGAATCATATTGATTGCTTTGGTTGCATCGTTGACTGGCGGGACTCTTCGCAACATCTTTCTTGGCATCGCACCCTCATGGCTTGATCAGTACCAGTATTTTCTTGCAGTAATTATTGCTGTGATTTTTGCGTTACTTGCACCTTCAAAGAAAACTGTTGGTCTATTCATACTTTCCATCGATACTTTCGGTTTGGCGGTAGCCGTAGTCTCTGGAACTCAATTTGCCCTCGAGAAAAATGCGCCTTTTTATTCTGCGGCACTTCTTGGCATCACGACAGCAGTAGCTGGGGGATTACTTCGAGATGTGCTTTGCCAGGTCGAACCTATATTGCTGCACCGAGAGACAATCGCCACCTCTTCTGCATTGGGAGCCCTCACTTTTCTTACTTTGGATGCGCTCGCATTGGCAACAAGTATGTGCGCCATCGCTGCAGGAGCAGTCGTCATTGCAGTGCGTGCGCTATCGATTAGATTTGACCTGAATCTGCCTCGAGCAAAATAGCTCGCGACAGAAATAACAGATTATTTTTTCTCGGTGATTCGAGTATTTATCCGATATCTTGCAATGTAATCACGATCAAGTTCCCAACCTAGTCCAGGGCGATCGTTGAGCTGGAAGTACCCCGCCTTGAGAGCTGGGCGATTTGCGATCATGTTGTGCCAGATCGGATCGCGATCAGGGTGAAAATACTCAAGATAAGTTCCATGTGGGATTGAAGCGAGCAAATGGGAGGCAACCTGGGGCTCTTCATGATGAGCCATGCGAACATCGTAAACAGTTGCCATACCAGCAACTTTTCGCCATTCGGTGGGGCCGCCAGACCAGGATGAATCAAAATTACAAAAATCAATCGAACCGGTTTCCATTAGGTCGCGGCAGCCTGCTGCGGAGAATTCACTCTGACCAGCGCAGACCGGAACGCCGCCAGCAAAGCGGACATCGCGCATGGCCCTGCGATCGTTCTGCCACTCACATGGTTCTTCGAACCAGAGCAAATTATCGTCGGCAACTAGGTGTGAGAACTTGATTGCATCGGCAGTTGTGTAACCCTGGTTCGCATCGACGGCAATCCGAAAGGCATCGCCACCAACTTTACGAGCCTCTTTGAAGCGTTTTGCATCTTCTTCAGGGGTCAAGCCGCCGATCTTAAACTTCATTCCGGCAAATTCTTGTGAAAGCAGATATTCGACCTCTTCTTTGATGGTCAAATTACTTCCGTAGTAACCACCAATGGTGATAACGGGAACTGTGGAGCGGTAGCCACCCCATAGTTTCCAGAGCGGCACATTCAATGAACGGCCAAATAGGTCCCACAGTGTGACATCTAGTGATGCGCAAGCAACAAGTCCAAGTCGACGATCGCGCAGAATGTCCCATGTTGCCGGACGCGCAAGTTCCCAGCATTTCTCGATCGCTGAACCATCTTGCCCCAATAATGCCGGTGCAATCTCGTCGTGGATGATGCCATCAATCTCAGCAAGACCAGCATCTTCATCGCCTGCATAAGCCTCGCCAATCAAACCACTTGCTGTGTGCACTCGGGTGATGATGGTCGAGCGGTGAGTCATCTTGTAGTGACTACCTTTATATGTGCGCGCGAGTGGAACGCGAACCTGTTCGGTTTCGACTGCCGTGATTGTCAGGTCCATGGTTTGCAAAATTCCCTCTCGTCTTTTCCAGGAAAATCCGTTAGATTCTGGTAACGATTCCATCGGAGAACCTAATAGTCGTAATGGATCAGTGTCAAGGGGGGATTTACATGGAAGAACCAGTGACGATTCGCGATGTAGCAGCGCGCGCTGGTGTGGCACTTTCAAGCGTTAGTCGAGTTCTTTCGGGACACCCAGATGTGTCGGCGAGTATGCGGGCCAAAGTAGAGGAGGCCGCGCAAGCCCTTGGATATGAGCCAGATTTACTTGCTCAATCACTTCGCAGCGGCGCCACTCGCACCATCGGTTTCATTATTCGAGATATCGCTAATCCACTCTTTGCTGTCGTTGCTCGCTCGTGTGAACAAGAATTGCGTAGAAATGGTTACTCATTGATATTGATGAATTCAGATGGCAGCGTCGAGACAGAATCGAAGAATTTCGCCCTACTTCGCCGAAGGCGCGTCGATGGTGTGATTGCTTCGCTAGTTGCAGAAGATTCGCCTTATGTTAAGAAGACGATTTTGGCGTTACGCGCCCCACTGGTACTTCTAGATCGCGATGTCAAAGGACTCAATGCCAGCGCAGTGATCACAAATCATGCAATCGGAGTAAAGGCTGCGACCAAACACCTACTTCAACAAGGCCATCGTGATATCGCTTTTATCTCTGGCGCAGCAAATGTTTACACCACCAGAAATCGGATCAAGGGTTTCACTGAAGCATTCTCTGAAGCAGGAATTCCGATGCCAGAAAAGTTAATCGCTCTGGGTGGTTTCGATGCCGACTATGCAGTCATTCATGCACGACATTTCTTATTGAGTAACCCTAAGCCCACAGCGATTGTCGCTGGCGGAATTGGTTCCACAGCTGGCGTAGTTCGAGTTCTGAACGAGATGAATCTAAAAATCGGTAAGGATATTGCGCTGGTTGCGCTGGACGAATGGCCACTATTCGATGTGTTCGCTACCGATGTTTCTTCGGTCTATCGTGACCCTGAGGCTATTGGCAGCGAGGCTGCACACTTAATTCTCGAAGTGCTCAACGGACAAGAGCCGCGCGAATCTGTTATTGACACTAAATTCACAGCTCGCGCAAGTAGCCAAGGAGTTATCTAAATGAGCACAAAACTTGAACTTGCCCAGCAGTTAACTCGAGAGCTTTGTGATTACTCAAGCCTTGACCAGAGCCCGGAACTCTTAGATCGCCTAGAGATTCTTCTTGCAGATTTCATGATCTGTGTTGCTAGCGGCAATCGCCTCGCCAACCGTCGTTCATTACTAAAAGGTGATGGCGCAGTGGGGTTGGCAACTTATTTTGCGAGCCAATCAGCTTATGAAGATAAGGATGATTTGGATTGGTCGGCAATCAATCACCCCGGTTCGGTGGTCTTTGCAGCGAGCCTTGCCACCACAATCGAGTATCCAGAGTTTCGTGGAAATTTTCGCCAATCAGCCCTAGCCGGTATGCGTGCTAGCGCATCAGCAGCCCATTTCTTCGGCGCGAGCCACCGCAGACGCTGGCACATCACTGCGACTGCTGGAACTTTCGGAGCTGTGAGCGCAGCCTCTGCAGCAATCGGCCTTGATAGCGCCCATGCTGAGCGCGCATTGCACCTTGCGGCGACCAATATGGGTGGTATCGGCCAGGTCTCTCGCGAATTGCATGGAACTCCGCGCTTTAATCGAGCCGCAGCTGCCGCGCTAGGAGTTGCAGCGAGTTTTGCAGCCTTCGAGGAAGTTCCCACGATCAAGAATCTTTGGGATGGTGACCGCGGACTGCTAGAGATCTTTGAACTTGAAGGTGTCGTCACTGAAGGTCGTTTGATAAAGGATGGCGTTCAGACGGTGCGAGTACGGACTTTTCCTGCAACAGGTTTTATCCAGAGTGCATTGCTGGGTGTGGCCGAATTATCAAGAGCGCACTCGGCGCCTCTCAAACAACTCACCGTCACGGTTAACCAAGGGGTTTTCCCACTCCTAAGTGATCCGGCAAGGGATCGTTGGTGGAATCTGCAATCGAATGCCGCTGCTGCATGGGCATCGAAAGATCCTATGCAACTTGCCCCTGCTCCTGAAGTCGAGGCATTGGTGACTGCAGCCGGCGGGGAGATTCCTTTGGGTAGCGCACTGATAACGGGAGCTACCGAGGCGGGCACATTCGAATCGAGAATCGATGTTGCTCCAGGATTACAACTTCTTGATCCTCAGGAAATTGCGTGGCGAGAGCAAAAGTGGCAGAACATGGTTGGCAATCGTTATGTAGAAGTCGTTGAACTGACAAAGTCTTTGGTCAGAGGCGCGACTGATACGGATACCTGGAGTCATGTGGATGACTTTCTTCGAGGGGAGTAATTAGATGCTGCATCCAAAAATCAAAGAGTTCATCGACGAGATGGCAAAAGTTCCAGGCAAACCACAGTGGGAATCCACTCCAGTGGAAGTCCGAGCCAATGCCAACGCTCGTTGGCGGTCAGAGTTCTTAGGTAGTGCCGACCCAGTTGCGAAAACTGAGTATCGATTTATTTCTGGCCCAACCGCCGATTTGCCTATCAAGATTTATACCCCTGAGGGGATTGGCCCATTTCGTGCTTTGGTCTTCTTCCACGGAGGTGGTTGGGTTGCTGGCAATATCGAATTGAATGCTGTGCAACATCAGCAGATTGCTCACGAGAGCCGTTCGGTTGTGATCGCGGTCAACTACCAGAAAGCGCCTGAACATAAATTCCCGATTCCCTTCGACGATTGCTATGCCACTCTTGAATGGGTGCATAAGAACTTCCACGAATTGAATATTGATCCTGATCAAATTGGCGTAGGAGGCGATAGCGCTGGTGGGAATATTGCTGCAGCCGTTGTCATGAAAGCGCGGGACACCCGAGGCCCCAAAGTAGCCTTCCAAGTGTTGATCTACCCAGCGCTGGATTATCGCTTTGACACACCTTCGATGATTGATAATGCGACCGGCTACATGCTCACAACCCAGGCGATGAAGTGGTATTGGGATCAATACTTAAGCAACGAATCTGATCTCACAAACCCCTATTTCCGTCCACTCTTAGCAGATGATTTTTCGAATTTGCCTCCAACCTTGGTGCTCACTGCAGAGCTAGATCCACTTCGCGATGAAGGAGAGCTCTTTGCCGCCCGTTTGAAGGATGCGGGTGTAGCCAGTCAATTAAAGAGGTACGACGGTCTGGTTCATGGATTCGTACTGATGCAAGGTTTTCTCCCCGAAGCACGAGAGGCAATTCTCGAGGTAGCGCGCTTCTTACACTCTATGGAGTGAACTCGAGATCCCAATCGAAGGGGAATGTCGGTTGGTCCAAGGTCGTGAAATCAAGAGTTAATAAGTTTGCAGTGGTCGGACCTAAGGTGTCTGCCAAGAGATAATGTGGCGTGAGCGGTGTAAAGCCGGGGATAAAGCTGACATGCGATTTAGCTTGGACCAGCGAGAAATCAGCGAGATTTAATCGGTAAAGATCGTAGATCGATGGGTCAATCACGCGCACAGGCTCTTCATGTAGGACTATATATATGTCGCCGGTTACTCCTGCATTCGCCTGCGCATTCGAAACTTTCACCAGAGCTGATCGCCCGGGGCTTCCGGTGGAGCCTTTGGCCGCTGGATGCGTGTAGAGAATCGTGGATTGAGATTTTTCAAGGATGTTCACGACGCAGAATTGCTTCTGGTTATATTCGCCTGGCGCACCACTACCAATCGTCAGTTCGAGCGGTGAGTTGCCATCGTGCTGATAAATAATCGCAACAGCATCAGGATCGGTAATGCTCAGCGCAGCGTTCCCGCTGATCGGCTGAGCTAGCAATCCTCGAAGTAACTCTGTGCTGTCGCCTCGGGAGCCACCGTTAGTTGCATCACCCAGATCAGCAAAGACTGTTAACTCGCTTTTTTCGCGTACCTGATCGAGCGCCTGGCTCACCGGTATGGCTGAGATCTTCATGAAATCAAAGCGTGATTGCCAAGCAGCGTGGGCGAGCTCTTTTGCTGCTGCTAATCCATCAAAAGTTTGGTCGGCAACAACAAGTGCATTCCAGGACAACTCGGGGACATCGAGCCACGGTTGCACCAAGAGCAGACTGGCTCCAAGTGCGCCCCTGCGCTCCAACTCGCGAAGACTGTTCATCAGATCCGAGAACGGTGCAAGCTCGTTGTTATGTTTTTCTGGCGGGGTCACCATGGGTATCC
>CAZPIJ010000008.1:16911-20981 GCA_964586805.1 uncultured Bifidobacterium sp.
GCATCTTCCATGGCGCAGGTGTAGTACGCGTGCAGATCCATACTGATGGCAATCAGTGGCTCTTGACCAACTTTTGCCCTGATTGCCGTGAGTAGCGCTCCTTCGGGATCCGTGAGCTCGCGCGCATAAGCAGAGCCGTGCAACATCAAGTAGATGCCATCGACATCTCTCGGTATCCGCGCCACCATCTCTTCGATAACTCGATCAGCGACAGCTAACTCGATCGGCGGCGCTGCCCCTGACCACGAGAGCCAGGTAGGAATCAACTGCACGCCTTGAGCAGCTAGGTATTCGTAAGCACCCGCAAATTCCGATGCTGTTCCAGCAGAATTTCCAGAAATGTCGGGGCCCAGCGCATAGGTCATCCGCTGGATCTGTGCCAATGTCGTCTGGCCAGGGGCAAAACTATTGCACTCGATGGAGAAAGCGCCGACAGCGATCTTTAGCGCACGCGAGCCTTGGTTCGCGCCCTGCCTTTCGCCTCCAGCGAGCGGAACCATCTACCCGCCCCTCTCTCTGAAACTTTAGGTTGATAACGAATATTTATCTTGTTTTACCGTGTTTTTTGACCATTAGTCCTTGACTACTTGAAGGGACAGCGATTTGATGCTCCCAACTGGAAATGATTCCAGAATCGGTATGAAAAGGAAAGAGGAGGCTTCCCATGCGGATTAGCCCGAGTAAGAAGCGGAGCGCAATTGCGCTCGGCGTTGCTGTTGCGCTCGCGATTCCTGCGATGTCCACAGCAGTTGCGGCGACAAAAAAATTCCCAAAATCACTACCAGCACCTGAGTTTGTGAACTTCCAGAAGCCAAAGGCCGGAAGTGGCAAGGGACTTACCCTTGGTTACATCTCCCTTGGCGACTCGGTTCCATTCGTCAAGTTGGTATCTGATTCAATCAAGGCAGAGGCAAAACGAGCCGGCGCAAAGCTTGAGTTCTGTGATTCACAGATTGATGCTGCCAAGGCGCTAGCTTGCGTGCAGTTGTTCAAGACGAAAAAGGTCCAGGCATATCTAAACTTTCAGTTAGATGCTGCCGCTGGCCCTTCAATCTACAAAGCTGGCCCTCAAGTGCCAGTAATTGCCATCGATATCAATCAAACACCTGAGCAAGTTTCTTTCATGGGTGCAAACAACAACCGTGCCGGAGTCATTGCTGGTCGTGGCGTTGGAACTTTGATGAAAGCTAAATTTGATTGCAAATACGATGCAATTGTTTTGATGGAATCTCCTGGAGTCGGTTCAGTAAATGAAGCTCGCATTGGCGGTAATAAGCAAGGCTTCGCAGAAATTTGCGGCGCTTTGGATTTAGCCAAGGTGAAGTCAATCGACTCTTCATTCCTCGAGAAGGCACAAGCTTCTTTTAAAGATGCTCTCACCACTCTGCCAAACGCAAAAACTATTGTGGTTATGGCTATGAATGACGACAGCTGCCTCGGCGCGCTAGCTGCAGCCAAGCAAGTTGGTCGCCAAGGCGATATCTATCTTGGATGCCATGGTGCTGATCCCACCTCATGGTGCGAGATCAAGAACAATCCAAACTGGGCTGGTGATGCTGCCTACTTCCCAGAGCGTTACGGTGAAGTCGGTATTCCATACTTGATTCAAGCTGCGCGCGGCAAGGCGATTCCTTCCAAGTTGCAGATTAATCACGTATTCATCAACAAGGACAACTTGTCTAAGTACTATCCAAAGGTAAGTTGCTAAGAATCTATGCCTGACAAAGATATGCAACTTATTTCGGCGTCAGGGATTCGTAAGTCCTTTGGCGGGGTAGAGGTCCTCCACGGAGTCGACCTCTCCCTCGCCTCAGGCGAAGTCCTTGCACTCCTGGGAGAAAATGGCGCAGGTAAATCCACGCTGGTTAAAATCATTGCCGGCGACTACACACCTGATCAAGGGACTGTTACCTGTTCGGGAATTGAGTATTCCAGCCTAGATCCGATTGTCGCCCGGGATGCTGGCATTCGGATGATTTTTCAGGAATTAAGCGATGCTCCCACGCTCACCGTTGCTGAGAACATCGCAATGGGGCGTTGGGAATCCACTAATGGTTTTGTCTCATGGAAGAGGGTTCGCGATCGTGCCAACAAGGCTCTTGAGATGTTGGGTGTCACCCTAGATTTAGATAGGCAAGTAGGCTCACTTCGAATCGGTGAGCGACAAATTGTCGAGATCGCTCGAGCGCTCTCAGATAATGCGAAGGTCCTCATTCTCGACGAACCAACAGCTGCACTCTCTTCGGCAGAAGCAGAACGATTGTTCGCTGTAGTTGAAAGCCTTCGTTCACGAAATGTGGGAATGATCTACATCACCCATCGTCTCGATGAGGTTGCGAGGATTGCTGATCGGGTACAAGTACTCCGTGACGGCCATCTCGCACTCCTTGCCGATGCAAAGAAGGCCACCAGGGCCGAGCTCGTCTCTGCGATGATCGGACGGGATGCCTCTGATGTGTCGCATCCGACTGATCGACCCGTGCCTGGCGAGACAATCATCGAGGCGAAGAACATCACACTCGATGAGATCTACCAGAATGTAGATTTCTCGGTTCATGCGGGTGAGGTAGTAGCTCTTTACGGCAAAGTGGGCTCAGGCACGGCAGAGGTTGCTGAAACTATTTTTGGTTTACATCCAGAGTTCACCGGCGCAATTGAATTGAACGGCAAGGGATACGCACCGAAAGATCCGATCAGCGCGATTGCAGATTCAGTTGGATTTTTGCCGGCAGATCGCCAACGACTTGGTGCGTTTATGGTTCGTCCAGTAGCCGAGAATTTAGGTGTGCCTTCGTGGCCGCGTTACTCTAAGAGCGGAGTGATTACTTTGGAGCCAGAGGAGAAGGCGTACATTTCCTGGACCGATCGACTAAAGATCAAGTCACGGAAGGATCCCAAGCAGAAGATCGCGACCCTCTCTGGAGGCAATCAACAGAAAGTGCTTCTTGCCCGTTGGTTTGAGGGCAACTCTCGTCTACTGGTGCTCATCGAACCCACTCGAGGAGTTGATGTGGGTGCTCGTCGAGATATCTACGAAACCCTTCGCAAGAGTGCGAAAGAGCAGAAGATCGCCATCCTCATCACTACCTCGGATCATGAAGAGGTTATCCAAGTTGCCGATCGAGCAATCGTGATGGCTAAAGGTAAACAAGTTGGCGAATTTCATGGCATTCAAATTACAAACGAAGCCTTAATTTCAGCAGCAAGCTAAGGAGACGAGGAAACAATGGCGAAAACCAGCACAGCCGGCGAGAAGTCCGGAGCGACTGAAGTCCAACAACGGAAAGGTCGGAGCGTTCCAGAGTTGGCTGCGCTCTTAGTTTTTCTTGTTGGGCTTATTATCTTTTTCAGTTTCGCATCCGAGTACTTCTTAGATGTGGAGAACGGTATCAATATCATCACCGCTCTATCAGTTGCGGGAATTTTGGCCATTCCTGGAACGATGCTATTGATTGCCGGGCAGGTCGACTTGTCAATCGGCTCTGCTGCCGCTTTTGCAGGGACGGTTTTAGGAGTTTACTCAGCAAAAACTTCGCTTGGAATGAGCATCGGAGCAGCGATCGCAGTTGGAATTCTCGTAGGCCTGGTTAATGGATTCTTAGTTACCAAAGTTCAGGTCAACTCGCTCATCACCACTCTTGGTACCTTGGCGATTTTGCGCGGGCTTTGCTACATCGTCGGTGGCGGCCAGACCATCATGGTCGACGGCTTTACCGTGCTTGGACTCGATCGACCATTCCTCAATTTGCCGACCTCGGTAATAGTTTTTGCCATTATTTGTGTTGCCGGAATTTTGGTGATGAAGTACACCACCTTCGGGCGAAGCCTTTATGTCATTGGTGCTAATCCAGCGGCATCTCGTCTGGTAGGAATCCGGAATTCTCGAGTTATCGTCATATCTTTTGTACTCTCAGGATTAGCAACAGCTGTTGCTGGACTTGTGCTTACCTCGCAGCTTTCAGCAGCAGCCCCTATGGCAGCAACCGGACTAGAGCTCTCCGTCATCACGGCGATCGTCCTTGGTGGCGCCAGCCTAAATGGTGGTCGCGGAACGATCTCGGGAACGATCA
>CAZPIJ010000008.1:21081-26553 GCA_964586805.1 uncultured Bifidobacterium sp.
GTCCTTGGTGGCGCCAGCCTAAATGGTGGTCGCGGAACGATCTCGGGAACGATCATCGGATTGATGATTATCGGAGTCTTGAACAACGGGCTTGTGCTCTTGAATGTCAACACATTCTGGCAAGATGTTGCGCGAGGCACTCTGCTCATCATTGCTGTCTCTTTTGATCAGTTCCGTGAGCGCTGGGCAGCTAACAGGAAGTAATCAACTAACTCTAGAGGGGCAAAGAATCAGATGGGAGAGATAACCGGATTCTTTCATGGTGGTATCACCGTGAAGAATATGGATGAGTCGTTGCGCTTTTATCACGAAGGTTTGGGTTTACCGCTCAAGTTTGATCGCCTTCTTGATGGTCCCTATCTCAATGTCGTGCTCAATCTGACCCAGAAATCTATTCGTGCGGCATACCTTGATATTCCTGGCGGTGGTTTTATCGAGCTCTTGGAATATCAAGGAATCGAAAGGTTCGATGCCTCTGCTCGGCCATGCGACTACGGTTCTGGCCACTTCTGTTTCTATGTCGAGGGAATTGATGAGATTGCGCAGCGATTGTTCTCGATGGGCTATCGCGCTCGGAGCGAGGGTTGCGTAGATATCACCGCAGGGCCTAACCAAGGTGCACGCTCTTTGTACATGAAAGATCCTGATGGCTACTACATCGAGCTCTTCCAGAAAGCTCCAGGTAAATAACTCAATCTGTCTAGTTGGTGTTATCGCCGCTTCTCGAGTTTCCCCGATTGCGCACTTCGATAGGCGATATCCAAAGCTTCGACTGTTCGTGCCCCAAGTTCTCCTGGCGAATGATTGGTGAAGGCTTCACCTCGCCCTGCGGAGACCAATGCATCAATCGGCCCAATACAGTTGTAGAAGCCTGCATTGTCATTGAGTTGCAAACGAGTCTCCTTGCCATTTCGGTGATGCCAGACCGCTGCTCGCTCGAGATCGATCAGCAACTGCCCTTCAGAGCCGATTGCTCGCACCTCTACTGCGTGCATGTTCTTATGCGCACCAAGATGGGAAGAGCCGCCCGAAAGGACTCCGACCGCGCCATTCTGGTATCGCAACGAGATGGCATCGTGCAGTTCGACTGGGGCGTTTAGGGGCGCTGACATCAATGCAAATCCCTCCTGAGCGCGAGCATCGGTGAGCCAGAGCGCCAACCCGAGCGCGTGCGAGAGTTGTGCTTGCCCGTAGCCGCCGCCAGAGACTCGAGGGTCGGTCCAAGTTCGTGATTCTGGGAGCGCTTCTGGCGCGGCATCGAGATATGCGCCGGTATTTGAGAGTAGCTCCCGGCACATCGATGACATATGGATTGTCATATGCTCGAGTTCGCCGATTCCCTCCTGGAGCATCAACTCTTTCGCACCAGTGACGATATCCATGTAATTCCAACCAAAAGAGATGATCAAATTCTTGCCCACTCGCTCAGCAACTTCGACGATCTCCCAGGCATCTTTGGGCTCGATGGTCACAGGCTTCTCGCACATGACATGAGCCCCGGATTCGAGCGCTGCTTTTGCATGTTCATGGTGGAAACCTGTTGGGCTACCGACTACAACTATGTCGACGCCTTCGTTAAGGACATCTTGATAATCCTCTGATGCCACTGCGAATCCATATTGATCTTGGATTTTTTTGAGTATCTCCACACCTTTGCGCGCAACTCCGACGAATTCGACATCCTTGTGGCGGGCAAGATTTGGAAGGTGCGAGGCCACCGCCCAGCTACCAGCGCCGATGACGCCCACACGAACCTTGCCCATTTGTGCCTCCTATATATAGCCTGGCAACCAACGGTAAGAGGTTAGAGAATGTTCGGGATAATATCCAGCCTCATCTACGAATAGGAGAAGTCGTGCAGAGATTATGTTTCACATTCGAAATCTACGAAGGTAAGGAAGCCGAGTACAAGAAGCGCCATGATGAGATCTGGCCAGAGCTTGTCACGGCCATCAAAGATGCAGGCTTCAAGAACTACAGCCTCTTTCGTCGCGGAACCCAAATCGTGGGTTATTGCGAAATCGTGCCTGACATGGCGACTGCTTTCGCAAAATTAGGGCAACACGAGGCTAACGCTCGTTGGTCGAAGTGGTTTGAAGATGTCATCGTAAATCTCACCGATAATGCAGGGAATCTCATGGTGATGCAGGAAGTGTGGCACTTAGATTAATTTGGATTCGCTAGAGTCCTTATTCTGTTGATGGAGTGGTGAGGCATCCCACTCCATCAACGAGAGCAACTAGAACCCTAGAACATGGCTAAGCCACCATCTTGGCTCAATGCTTGCCCGGTAATGTATTTGGCATCATCAGAAATAAGGAATTTGATGAACTTGGCTGACTCGATGGGCAGCGAGGTTCGCTTGAGTGGCACAGTGTCAAGTCGTTTACTCGTGATCTCGTCGACCGTGATACCACGAAGCTCAGCTAGTTTCTTCAGTACATGCTCTTGCATCGGGGTATCGACTATTCCTGGCAGCACCGCGTTGACCGTGATTCCTCGTGGCGCAAGCGCATAGGCCCAAGACCGTGTCATCGCGAGTAGGGCTGTTTTAGAGGATGCGTAAATCGCTGTTTCTTGGGTCGCTGTGACTCGTGCTGAGACCGATGAGATATTCACTATCGCACCCTTGTCTGGCATTGTCCTACCTAAGTGGCTCATCAGATACCAGGGCGCTTCGATATTCACCGCGTAGATGTCCCGGATATCCTGCGTCGTGAAGTCAGTAATCTTCTTCAGTCGCATCAGCCCTGCAGCATTGATGAGTGCATGTGCACCTTTGCCAGCTTCGACGACTTGGGCTCTACCTTCGTCATTTGATAAGTCGACGACTAGATGAGTTATGCCGGTAACCGATGTGAGATTCTCGGCATTGATATCCACCCCAATGACTTGCATGCCTTCATCGCGAAGGAGCTCTGCTGTTGCTCGACCAATTCCACTTGAAGCTCCAGTGATGACAACTTTCTTTCCCTTTAAGGACATAAGGATTCCCTCCATCAAACTCGCGATGGGGCAAAACTACCGCAGAAAATCTCTTGTGAAAGCGATCGCTTGTCGCGCAACAGGAATCTCCTCGAGCCCAGTATGTAAGTTCGATAATTCGATGACTACTGGATCTGCAAAGTTGCGATCGCGGAGTATGGCTAGACACTCATCGGCATGGGTATCGCCGGTGCCGTAAGGAACTGTCGGCCACCAGCCCGTCGGAGCCTCGTGCCCTGGCAGGCAGAGCGTCTCCTTGAGTTGGATCATGAATACCTTGGATAGATCCATGGTGCGCAGTAATTCCAGCTGATCATCCCCGACCCTTCGCGCATTGCCCGTATCCAGGCAGAGGCCCAACTCTGGAATTCCAATGGAATCGATAAATTCCACCAGGCTCATTACCGGAAAATCAGCATGGTTCTCGATAGAGAGGCGAAGTCCAAGGGTGCGTGCTCTCTCTGCAGCCTCAGTGACAAGTGGCTGTAATCGCTCGCTCCGCTCGGGTATTGGGTCGGCAAAATTCTTGTGGTTGCCCAGAACGATTCGCATCTGCGTCGCGCCCACTTTGGCGGCAAGGTCGAGGTAGTGGAGCACGCTGGCATGCGCCTGGAGCTTTCTTCCCCCGTCATAGCCATGGGGGTGGCCCCAAGTGAAAACCACCTCTCGTTCGTGGCCGTGCTCCCGCCAGTGACGAACTGCTCTAATGACTTCCGCATCCTCGGGCAAGTAAGAAGTCTGCAGCGAAGCCAGTGACACCTCTTCAGCGGTGCAGAAATCTAGAAAGTCATTGAGAGTCCACTTGATATTCGGCACGCTCTCCCACGGAGTGGTTTCGCCATAGAAGCGATGAAAACTATAACTGTCCAGCCCCAATTTCATGGAGCTCATCGAGCCAACCAACCACCATCTACCGGAAGGATTACTCCGTGCAGATAATCTGAAGCCGGAGCGGCGAGAAAGAGCGCAGGTCCAACGAGATCGACTGGTTCGCCCCAGCGCCCACTGGTCAGTCGAGCCAGAACTTGATCATGTCTGACTGGATCGGTCCAGATATGTTTGTTGAGTTTGGTCTTTATGTAGCCAGGCGCGATCGCATTCACATTCACACCATGAGGCGCCCATTCGTTAGATAGAGCCTTTGTCAATTGTCCGACGCCACCTTTTGCTGCAGCGTATCCGGATGCGTTGAGGCCACCTTGGAAGGTGAGCATGGACGCGATATTAATAATCTTTCCGCTTTTTCGCTCAAGCATCTGCGGAGCAACTGCTTGTGCTAATCGGAATGTTGCCGTGAGGTTCACTTGAATTTGCTGATGCCAGGTTTCCAAGGACATGTCTTTAGCTGGACCTGGGAAAACATTTCCGTGTGCTTGTATGAGTACATCAATCCCACCAAGTTTTTCATTCGCTTGGGTGATGAAGGTTGATATCGACTCATCAGACATCAGATCAGCGCTGATGACTGCAAGCTTTGGATTTGATCCCGGAAACTCTGGCGAGTTCTCTACTGATTCGGGGGAACGCGCACTGACAACTACCTGCGCTCCAGCACCAAGAAAGCCCGAGACCAACCCGGCTCCGATGCCACCGGTGCCCCCAGTGATAACAACCCTTTTTCCAGAAATATCGAACATTTTTACTCCTGAATCCACTCAAGTGCCCTATCTCTCAAGGGTTGAGTATTGCCTATGCACTCTTTAATATCTACATTTGAGATATCGCATAGGCGAAAATCACGAGTAATCCGAAGAATGTTTATGAGCGATTCAGGGGAGTGAAAATGAATTGGCGAAGTGATGCAGGACTTGCAGGTAATGCCGTAGTTGTGACCGGAGCCGCTGGAGGTATCGGAAGTGCAGTCGCGCGCGGTTTTGCTGAAGCAGGTTCCAAAGTGCTTTTGGTGGATATTCCATCTTCGCCGCTTGCTGAAACCTTGAAGACCCTTACCGGAAGTGGGCATCAGATATTTCCATGCGACCTTGCCGATTTATCCGGACATGCGAAGATTTTCGACAAGGCTGCTGAAGCCGGAACAGTTGTCGCGTTGGCACACTGCGCGGCGGTGTTGCGGCGACGCGCTACGGTTGACGAAGTCACCGAAGAAGATTGGGATCTGCAATTAGATGTGAATATGAAAGCCACCTTCTTCCTTAACCGCACCGCTCGAGATCATTTCAAGAAGCATGGCACCAAAGGTTCAATCGTCAACTTCTCTTCACAAGGTTGGTGGACGGGTGGATTTGGTGGCTCGGTTGTCTACGCTGGAAGTAAGGGTGGAGTGGTGTCGATGACCAAAGGTTTAGCCCGTTCATTTGCGCCAGATGGGATTCGGGTCAATGCGGTCGCGCCAGGTGGTGTTGATACTTTGATGATGACTGGCAATCAAAGTCCTGAACAATTAGCTTCGTTCGTGAGCATGATTCCATTGGGTCGATTGGCCGCTCCCGAAGAGATGGTTGGGCCGGTAATCTTCCTTGCCTCGCA
>CAZPIJ010000009.1:0-7467 GCA_964586805.1 uncultured Bifidobacterium sp.
GTAAATCTCGAGCAAGGTGCGGCAATCGAAAACGGTCCGAGCGCCGACATCAAGCCTGGCAACAACCTGCCACTTCGTAACATTCCAGTAGGAACTGTCGTACATGCGATTGAAGTTCGCCCTGGCGGAGGCGCAAAGATTGCTCGCTCTGCTGGAGCCGCTGTTCAGTTAGTCGCCAAAGAGGGAAGTTGGGCGCAGCTTCGAATGCCATCTGGCGAAGTTCGCAATGTGGATGTCCGTTGTCGTGCGACTATCGGTTCGGTCGGCAATGCCGAACAAGCCAACATCAATCATGGAAAAGCAGGTCGGATGCGCTGGAAGGGGCGCCGTCCTACTGTCCGTGGAGTCGTGATGAACCCAGTAGATCACCCACATGGTGGTGGAGAAGGTCGTACCTCTGGTGGCCGACATCCAGTCTCGCCATGGGGACAACCAGAGGGTCGAACCCGAAAGAAGAAGGCCAGTGATGCACAAATCGTCCGCCGTCGTCCGAAGAACAAGAAGCGATAGGAGCCCACGATGCCTCGTAGTCTAAAAAAGGGTCCATTCGTCGATGCTCATCTGACGAAGAAGGTTGATCTTCAGAATGAGAAGAACACGAAGAATGTCATCAAGACATGGTCGCGCCGTTCCATGATTACTCCAGACATGATCGGCCACACAATCGCGGTTCACGATGGGCGAAAGCACATCCCTGTTTTTGTTACTGAAGCGATGATTGGTCACAAGTTGGGGGAATTTGCTCCCACTCGTACCTTCAAAGGACATGTCAAGAGCGATGGGAAGGCAAAAAATGCCTAACAATCAGGTAATCACTGCACAAGCAGTCCTTCGCAATGTTCGGATCACTCCGCAGAAGGCTCGTCGTGTCATCGACCTTATTCGTGGCCAGAAAGCCGACGAAGCTCTCACCATCTTGAAGTTCGCACCACAGGCAGCGGGCGAGGTCTTTCACAAGCTTCTTGCTTCAGCGGTCGCAAATGCCAAACAACAAGATCCGGCAATCCGCGACGCCTCTGAACTTTATGTCACCGAAGCATTTGTGAATGATGGCGTGACCCTTAAGAGATTCCGCCCTCGTGCTCAAGGTCGTGCCTATCGCATCGACAAGCGCACTAGCCACATCACCATCGTTGTATCCGAAATCGCAGGAGCAGAAGGGAGCGCCAAGTAATGGGACAGAAGATCAACCCACATGGTTTTCGCCTAGGCGTCACCACCGAGTTCAAGTCTCGTTGGTACACCGATAAGCTCTATAAGGACTATGTCAAAGAAGATATCGCTATTCGCCGCATGCTCGATAAGGGTATGGAGCGCGCTGGTATCTCGCGCGTAGAAATCGAGCGCACTCGTGAACGAGTTCGTATCGACATCTACACCGCTCGTCCTGGCATCGTTATCGGTCGCCGCGGCGCTGAAGCAGATCGCCTTCGACAAGATCTTGAGAAACTCACAGGCAAACAGGTTCAACTCAATATCCTTGAGGTCAAGAGCCCTGAAACCGATGCACAACTTGTTGCACAAGGTGTAGCAGAGCAGCTTGCAAGCCGGGTCTCATTCCGTCGTGCAATGCGAAAGTCAATGCAAACTGCGCTCAAATCTGGTGCCAAAGGCATCCGAGTGCAATGCAATGGGCGACTGGGTGGAGCCGAAATGTCGCGCTCTGAGTTCTATCGCGAAGGTCGCGTCCCACTCCACACTCTTCGAGCAGATATCGACTACGGCTTCTACGAGGCTAAGACCACCTTCGGCCGAATTGGCGTGAAGGTATGGATCTACAAGGGCGACATCGTCGAATCCCGATCTGAGCGCGAAGCGGCGGCTCTTGCTGGCGCAACTACTCGAAGCCATCGTCGCGCTGCACAGATCGCAGCTCCCGTAGCAACACTGGGTGTTCCCAATGGCGATGGCGCAGCGAACGCAGCCGAGGGAGGGCAGGCCTAATGTTGGTTCCTCGTAAAGTGAAATTCCGTAAGCCTCACCACCCATCGCGGTCGGGCGCTTCCAAAGGTGGCACTACCGTGAATTTTGGTGACTTTGGCATTCAGGCGCTTGCCCCTGCCTATGTCACTAACCGCCAAATCGAGGCAGCGCGTATTGCGATGACTCGATATGTAAAGCGGGGCGGAAAAGTGTGGATCAATATCTACCCCGATATTCCATTGACGAAGAAACCTGCCGAAACTCGTATGGGATCGGGTAAGGGTTCACCCGAATGGTGGATTGCAAATGTGAAGCCAGGTCGTGTGATGTTCGAAATCTCTGGCGTGACCGAGGAGATTGCCACTCAAGCGATGACTCGTGCAATGCACAAGTTGCCTATGAAGTGTCGAATCGTCCGACGGGAGGAGGCATAACAATGGCTAATCCAAAGATCGATGAACTTCGTGCTCTCTCTATTGATGAGCTCGAGACCAAGCTTCGTGAGAGCAAGGAAGAGCTTTTCAATTTGCGCTTCCAGGCAGCAACCGGCCAACTCGAGAGCCATGGTCGACTGTCAGCCGTCCGCAAGGAGATTGCCCGTCTCTACACGATTATCCGTGAACGAGAATTAGGAATTGGAGGTGCTGCATGACCAACAACGCAGATGCTCGTGGTTTTCGAAAGACCCGCGAGGGAATCGTGACAAGCGACAAGATGGATAAGACCGTCACTGTCCTTGTTGAAGATCGAGTCAAGCATGCTCTCTACGGGAAAGTCATGAGCCGTGCCAACAAACTGAAGGCGCACGATGAGACCAACCAATGTGGAGTAGGTGATCGTGTCCTCATCGCAGAGACGCGCCCACTCTCTGCCACCAAGCGTTGGCGAGTCGTTCAAATTCTTGAAAAAGCGAAGTAACAGGAGAGATAGCCATGATCCAACAAGAGTCGCGACTTCGCGTCGCTGACAACACCGGCGCCAAAGAGCTCCTGTGCATTCGCGTGCTCGGTGGTACTGGTCGGCGTTATGCCGGCATCGGCGACATCATCGTCTGTTCGGTCAAGGATGCGATTCCTGGCGGCCAGGTGAAGAAGGGTGAAGTCGTCAAGGCTGTCATCGTTCGCACCACCAAAGAGAATCGTCGTGCAGATGGTTCCTATATTCGTTTTGACGAGAACGCAGCAGTGATCCTTAAAACTGATGGCGAACCTCGCGGAACTCGTATCTTCGGTCCGGTCGCACGAGAACTTCGCGACAAGAAGTTTATGAAGATCATTTCATTAGCACCGGAGGTGTTGTAGACCATGGCGAAGATTCGTAAAGGTGACACCGTTCAGGTGATTGCTGGTAAAGATAAGGGTGTAAAAGGAACCGTGATCCAAGTCTTCCGAGATAAGGACCGAGTCCTAGTTGAAGGCGTTAATCGCGTGCTCAAGCACACTAAAGTCAACAGCACCGACCGGGGAGTCAAAACCGGTGGAATCATCACGACCGAAGCGTCAATTCATATTTCCAATGTGATGGTGGTTGATGACGATGGCAAGGCCA
The DNA here is from genome assembly GCA_964586805.1 of uncultured Bifidobacterium sp. Classification (GTDB taxonomy): domain Bacteria; phylum Actinomycetota; class Actinomycetes; order Nanopelagicales; family Nanopelagicaceae; genus IMCC26077. The sequence goes on from CAZPIJ010000009.1 coordinate 3,472, forward strand.
CTCGTCTTGGCGCCCGGAAAGATGAAAAAGGAAAGAATGTTCGCATCTCTCGTCGTAGCGGAAAGGACATCAAATGAGCCAAGCCGGCACAGCGACTCGAGCCCGCCTAAAAGCGCGCTATCGCTCTGAAATCCTCCCTGCGATGCAGAAAGAATTTAACTATTCCAATGTCATGCAGGTGCCAACTCTCGTCAAGATTGTTGTCAACATGGGCGTAGGCGAAGCAGCTCGCGACTCCAAATTAATCGAGGGTGCAATCCGTGACCTTGCTGCTATCACGGGTCAGCGACCTCAAGTCACGCGCTCGAAGAAGTCCATCGCACAGTTCAAACTCCGTGAAAACATGCCGATTGGGGCGCATACCACCCTCCGCGGCGATCGGATGTGGGAGTTTTGCGATCGATTGCTCTCTATTTCATTGCCACGAATCCGTGATTTCCGCGGTCTGTCACCAAAGCAATTCGATGGAAATGGAAATTACACATTTGGACTTACCGAGCAGGTCGTCTTCCCTGAAATCGAACAGGACAAGGTTGACCGCACGCGCGGTATGGATATCACCGTCGTAACCACCGCCAAGAACGATGTGGAAGGACGAGCGCTGCTCAAGATGCTCGGCTTCCCATTCAAGGAGAACTAAAATGGCTAAGACTTCGTTAAAAATTAAGGCGAGCCGTAAGCCTAAGTTCAAGGTTCGGGGTTACACCCGTTGCCAGCGTTGTGGCCGTGCCCGCGCTGTCTTCCAGAAGTTTGGAATTTGCCGCGTCTGTTTCCGTGAAATGGCGCACCGCGGTGAACTTCCAGGTATCACGAAAGCAAGTTGGTAATTAGCTACGCAGTAGGTCACTGGAACTCGCCAGTGATACCGCTACGAGAAAGGTTCTAGGTAGAGCCACTTATGACAATGACAGATCCGATTGCAGATATGTTGACGCGTATCCGCAACGCCAACACTGCTCATCACGAGAGTGTGAGCATGCCGTCTTCCACCGTGAAGTCGCGCATTGCTGCAATCTTGCAGCAGGAGGGTTACATCGCCTCGTACAAGGTCGATCAAAATCCTTTTGGCGTTGGTAAGACGCTCACAATCAATCTCAAATATGGTCCCAATCGTGAACGCTCTATCGCTGGCGTTCGACGGGTAAGCAAGCCAGGCCTTCGCGTTTATGCGAAGTCGACAGCGCTTCCGCGCGTCCTTGGTGGTCTTGGCGTTGCGATTATTTCCACTTCATCTGGTTTGCTTACTGATAAGCAGGCTGGCAAGCAAGGGGTAGGCGGAGAAGTTCTCGCCTATGTATGGTGATCTGACATGTCACGAATCGGTAAGAAACCAATTGATTTGCCAAAGGGCGTCGAAGTGACCCTCAATGGCCAAGAAGTCTCCGTCAAGGGGCCGAAAGGCTCGCTCTCTTTGACACTCTCAGCTCCTATCGCCATCTCAAAAGAGGGAGAGAACACGCTGGTCCTCACCCGTCCTGATGACGAGCGGAACAATCGTGCGCTCCATGGCCTCTCCCGCACTTTGGTCGCAAACATGATCGAAGGCGTTACCAAGGGATACGAGAAGAAATTGGAATTGGTTGGCGTCGGATACCGCGTTGCCGCCAAAGGTAAAGACCTTGAGTTCGCTCTCGGTTTCAGCCACCCAGTTTTGGTGCCAGCACCAGAGGGAATTTCCTTCGCTGTCGAGAGTCAGACCAACTTCTCGGTTCAAGGTATCGACAAGCAATTAGTCGGAGAGGTCGCCGCGAACATTCGCAAGATTCGCAAGCCAGAGCCATACAAAGGCAAAGGCGTGCGCTACGCCGACGAGAAGGTTCGTCGTAAGCAAGGAAAGGCAGGTAAGAAATAATGTCGCAACAGGTAAGCGTTAAGGTCCGCAAAGGATCTGCTCAGGTTGCACGAAAGCGCCGCCATTTCCGAGTTCGCAAGAAAGTTGTCGGAACCACTGCTCGTCCTCGCCTTGTCGTCACTCGCTCTGCCCGCCATATCGTGGCGCAGATCGTCGATGATTCTGCGAGCAAGACATTGGCATCAGCTTCGACAATGGAAGCAGATATTCGTAACCAGAACGAGGACAAGACTCGCAAAGCGCGACAAGTTGGTGCGCTTGTTGCCCAACGAGCTAAGAGCGCTGGAATCACGAGCGTAGTCTTCGATCGTTCCGGAAATAAGTTTCATGGTCGAGTTGCTGCTCTCGCCGAGGGTGCTCGTGAGAATGGATTGGACTTCTAATGGCCGCTGAGAAAGTTACAGATCGAAACGAAAAGGGCCCCCGTGATCGTGGCGGTCGTGATCGTGGCGGCCGCGAAGGCGGTCGTGATAGCGCGGAGAAGAGCCAGTACATGGAGCGCGTGGTCTTTATCAATCGCGTTTCCAAGGTGGTCAAAGGTGGACGACGATTCTCCTTCACCGCACTTGTTGTCGTAGGCGATGGCAAAGGAACAGTTGGCGTGGGCTACGGCAAAGCGAAAGAAGTTCCTGCTGCGATTGCTAAAGCGGTCGAAGAGGCAAAGAAGGCTTTCTTTAAAGTCTCCATGATTCAAGCAACAATTCCGCACCCAGTTCAAGGCGAGGCTGCTGCAGGAGTAGTTCTCCTTCGTCCAGCAAGCCCAGGAACAGGTGTGATTGCTGGTGGTCCAGTTCGTGCCGTACTTGAGTGCGCTGGTATCCACGATGTTCTTAGTAAATCGCTTGGTTCGAATAACGCAATCAACATGGTCCATGCAACGGTCGCCGCACTCAAGCAACTCGAGCATCCAAGCGCGATCGCAGCTCGTCGCGGACTCTCACTTGAACAGGTTGCACCAGCGGCTCTCCGTCGTGCGATGAACGCTGGCGCCAATTCACACACATCGGTAGGTGCGTAATGGGACGACTAAAAGTGACTCAACTCCGCTCCAAGGTGGGCGGCCGCCCAGAGCAGCGCGAAACTTTGCGCTCACTTGGCCTCAAGCGCATCGGTGATGTCGTAGTGAAAGAGGATCGGCCAGAGATTCGTGGCATGGTGCACGCAGTGCGCCATCTCATCAAGGTTGAGGAGGTCGAGTAACAATGACATTAAAAATGCATCATCTCCGTCCAGCACCTGGTGCCAAGAAGGCGAAGACTCGTAAAGGTCGCGGTGAAGCCTCGAAAGGAAAGACTTCCGGTCGTGGCGGAAAAGGCACGCATGCTCGTAATACCGTTCGCGCCGGCTTCGAAGGCGGTCAGATGCCATTACACATGCGATTACCAAAGCTCCGTGGCTTCAAGAACCCTGAACGAGTGGAGTATCAAGCCGTCAATGTCGCAACGCTCAACGCGCTCTTTCCGAAAGGCGGCACCATTGGTGTCAACGAAATTGTCGCTGCGGGTGCAGCACGCAAAGGCTTGCCTATCAAGATTCTTGGTAACGGTGAGATTTCAGTCGCATTAACTATCACAGCGCACGCATTCTCATCTAGTGCACAAGAGAAAATCACCGCCGCTGGCGGAAAGGTGAACGCTCTCTAAACCAGGGCGTATCCGAGGGGAGAAAAAATGCTTGCAGCATTCGGTAAGGCGTTCAAAACGCCAGATCTTCGCCGTAAGATTTTCTTCACACTCTCGATCATGGCGCTTTTCCGATTTGGTTCGGTCATCCCGACACCCGGCGTCTCCTACGAGAATGTCCAGAAGTGCTTGGCTCAGGTTCAATCCGGTGGTCTTTTCGGACTAATCAATCTCTTCAGCGGTGGCGCGCTCTTGCAATTAAGCGTCTTTGCATTGGGAATCATGCCGTACATCACCGCTTCGATCATCGTGCAACTTCTCACCGTGGTTATCCCGCGTTTTGAAGCGCTCAAGAAAGAGGGACAGTCAGGGACGGCAAAACTTACTCAGTACACCCGTTATCTGACTATCGGATTGGCAATTTTGCAATCCTCAGGCTTGATTGCTGTTGCTCGCACACCTGGTCGTCTCTTTAGCGGTTGCGAAGAGGCGATCATTCCCGACACTTCGTGGTCTCGAATC
>CAZPIJ010000009.1:7567-26466 GCA_964586805.1 uncultured Bifidobacterium sp.
GTGCAATATGCAAAACGACAGGTTGGCAGTCGCTCCTATGGCGGTGCAAGCACATATATTCCCATTAAGGTCAATCAGGCCGGAGTTATCCCAGTTATCTTTGCCTCCTCGCTCCTTTACATTCCATCACTGGTAGCCAACCTCACCAACAGCAAGGCTGCTTGGGTGGTGTGGATCCAAAGCAACTTTGTTCGTGGTGATCACCCGATTTACATTGCTGCGTACTTCTTGATGATTATCTTCTTCACCTACTTCTATGTGTCCATCACTTTCAATCCTGAAGAGGTCGCTGACAACATGAAGAAGTATGGCGGATTCATTCCAGGAATCCGAGCAGGGCGACCAACTGCCGAGTATCTGCAGTATGTGCTCTCTCGAATCACTGCTCCGGGTTCGCTCTATCTTGGTTTAGTTTCGATTATTCCGATCATTGCACTTGTCCTCTTTGGCGCGACACAGAACTTCCCATTCGGGGGCACTGCAATTCTCATCGTCGTAGGAGTCGGACTCGACACTGCGAAACAGATCGAGAGCCAACTTCAGCAGAGGTCTTACGAAGGCTTCTTGCGCTGATGCGTCTGGTACTCGTCGGTCCGCCGGGAGCAGGAAAAGGCACGCAGGCAGAATTTATCTCTGCTCATTTCTCCATACCTCATATTTCAACCGGAGATATTTTTCGCGCCAATCTGAGCGCTGGTACAGCTCTTGGGCTAGAAGCCAAGGGTTACATGGATAAAGGTGACCTGGTTCCAGATTCGCTCACTACGGCGATGGTCAAAGATCGTCTCCAACAGAGCGATGTGGCACAAGGCTTTCTTCTTGATGGCTTTCCTCGAACCACCGGTCAGGCAGCTGCTTTAGATGAAATTCTTCGAGAGATTAATTCGCCCTTAGATGTCGTCCTTGAAATGAAGGCAGACGAAGACGAGATTGTCACGCGATTACTCGCTCGGGGCCGATCAGACGATAGCGAAGAGGTAATTCGTCATCGCCTAAAGGTATATGCCGATCAGACTGCCCCCATCATCGCCTATTACGCGAGTGCGGGCATATTGCGCTCGATTGATGGACTTGGTTCGGTTGCTGAAGTAACTGAACGAGCAATCTCTACCCTTAGCCGCTGACAACTGGTAGATCATGGGCATAGAAATCAAATCACTCGATGAAATAAAAAAGATGCGCAAGGCAGGAATCTTGGTCGCACAAACCTTAGAAAGATTGCGCGAAGTGATTCGTCCTGGCTTGATGACCAAAGACCTCGACCTGATCGCTCATAACTTCATCACTAAGAATGGTGGTGTGCCATCATTTCTTGGTTACCACGGTTACCCAGCAACCATTTGCACCTCAGTAAATAATCAAGTGGTTCACGGTATTCCTGGTGAGTTAGTTCTGCACGAAGCAGATGTAATATCGATCGATTGCGGCGCTATTGTCGATGGTTGGCATGGCGATAGTGCGATCTCGATCGGAGTCGGTGCAATTTCTCCAGAAGATCAGAAGATGATTGATGATTGCGAGTACTCAATGTGGGCAGGAATCGCAGCTGCAAAAGTTGGTGGCCGCCTGACGGACTTGAGTAATGCAATTGAGAAGGCAATCACTTCGCGAGGCAAATATGGAATCGTTCGTGAATATGGCGGCCATGGGATAGGTAGCGCAATGCATCAGGAACCACATTTGCTCAATTACGGCTCCGCGGGTCGAGGCCCGAAGTTGGTTGCGGGCATGGCGCTGGCAGTCGAACCGATGATCATGCATGGCTCGGAAAAAGTGAGAGTAGAAAGCGACGAATGGACTGTCACCACCATTGATGGCTCCCGGGCTGCCCATACTGAACATACCTTTGCGCTCTTGCCTTCGGGGGAGATCTCGGTCCTGACCGCCCTGGATTCTGGTGCGGCGGGATTGGCCCCGTTTGGGGTCAAACCCGCTTCGCTCTAGGGCAGTAGCCCACTCGATTTCAAGAATCGCCACCCCCTGGCCTAGACTGCTCGGTCTTGGGTTGATACCCGAATACATGGGAGTAGGTAGGGCTTGTCGAAGAAAGATGGTGCCATCGAGATCGAGGGCACCGTGGCTGAAGCTCTGCCAAACGCGATGTTTCGAGTCGAACTCACGAATGGACATAAGGTCCTCGCGCACATCAGCGGAAAGATGCGACAGAACTACATTCGCATCCTTCCTGAAGATCGTGTCATCGTGGAGCTAAGTCCGTATGACCTCACCAGAGGTCGCATCGTTTACCGATACAAGTAACCAAAAGTAAAAGGAGGGTCATGAAGGTCAAGCCAAGCGTGAAAAAGATTTGCGATAAGTGCAAAGTCATTCGTCGCAATGGCGTTGTCATGGTGATCTGCGAGAACCTCCGCCACAAGCAACGACAGGGTTAGTCAGGGTTAGTCAGGCTTAACAACTTAATAGCTACTCGTGGTGAAACTGGATGTAAATCCAGGCCCTTGGTCCAGAGGCCGAGGAATTCATTGCGGAGGACCTCTGGAAAACCGAAAGGCCAACAATGGCTCGTTTAGTTGGTGTTGATCTTCCGCGCGAGAAGCGGGTCGAGATCGCACTCACATATATATTCGGAGTGGGGCGCACTCGTTCACTCGAGACGCTCACTGCTACCGGAATCAATCCGAATACTCGCGTAAAAGATCTCGAAGAGAGCGATCTCATCAAGCTCCGCGAATATATCGAGAGTAAATTCAAGATCGAAGGTGACCTTCGTCGCGAGATCGCATCTGATATTCGCCGCAAGGTCGAGATTCAGTGCTACCAAGGAATTCGTCATCGCAAGGGCCTACCTGTGCGCGGACAACGAACCCATACCAACGCTCGCACCCGTAAGGGTCCGCGCGTTGCCATCGCAGGCAAGAAGAAGGTGACTAAGTAATGGCAACCAAACCAGCAGCTGCAGCCTCCACTAAAGGCAAGCCCGCAGCGAAGATTCGTAAGAAAGAGAAGAAGAATGTTGCGGTGGGACAGGCTCACATCAAGAGCACCTTCAACAACACCATCGTCTCGATTACCGATCCAACCGGTGCTGTCATCGCCTGGTCCTCTTCAGGTCAGGTTGGCTACAAGGGTTCGCGTAAATCCACGCCATTCGCTGCACAACTTGCAGCCGAAGCCGCAGCTCGTCGAGCTCAAGAGCATGGCGTTCGAAAGGTTGATGTATTCGTCAAGGGTCCAGGATCTGGTCGCGAGACTGCAATCCGCTCCCTTCAGGCCGCTGGTCTTGAGGTGGGTTCCATCTCTGATGTAACGCCAGCGCCACACAATGGTTGCCGTCCACCCAAGCGTCGTCGAGTCTAAGGAAAGGGGAGAAGAACTATGGCTCGTTATACCGGAGCAGATTGCAAGCGTTGCCGTCGCGAGAAAGTAAAGCTCTTCCTTAAGGGCTCGAAATGCGATGGTCCAAAATGCCCGATCGAATCCCGTCCATACCCACCAGGTGAGCATGGTCGTGGCCGTACCAAAGAGAGTGAGTATTCACTCCAGATGCGTGAGAAGCAGAAGTGTGCACGAATTTATGGAGTGCTCGAGAAGCAGTTCCGCGGTTACTACCAAGAGGCGAATCGTCTTGCAGGAAGAACTGGCGAGAACTTACTCCGCATCCTCGAATCTCGTCTCGACAACATCGTCTACCGTGCAGGTTTTGCTAAGAGTCGTGACATGGCCCGACAACTCGTTCGCCATGGCCACTTCCTTGTCAACGGCCAGAAGGTGAATATCCCTTCTTTTCGCGTCGCACCTCAATCGGTCATTGATCTAAAGCCAGCCTCACATGACCTCACTCCTTTCATTGTTGCAAGCGCTGAGCTAGGCGAACGCCCAGTCCCAGCGTGGATGGAAGTAGTCGGATCCAAGATGCGAATCCTGGTCCACTCTCTTCCAGAACGATCTGTAATTGATACCCAAGTACAAGAGCAATTGATCGTTGAGTTCTATTCCAAGTAATCAGTAATCAGTAATCAGTAATTAGCAGTACAGCAAGACCCGCGCCGTCAGGCCTGGCGGTGCGGGAGGCAAGTAAGCGGAGATCAAATAGCGGATCTCCACGAGTTACGGAGGATCTTTAGTGCTAATCGCGCAGCGCCCCATCCTTACCGAAGAAGTAGTAAGTGAATATCGTTCCCGTTTCATCATCGAACCGTTGGAGCCAGGCTTTGGTTACACCTTGGGTAACTCCCTTCGTCGTACCTTGCTCTCCTCGATTCCCGGCGCCGCTGTCACTAGTGCGCGCGTAGAGGGAGCTCTTCACGAATTCACCACACTTGAGGGAGTCAAGGAGGATCTCACCGAGATCGTTCTCAACCTCAAGAACCTTGTGCTCTCATCCGATAACGACGAGCCAGTTGCGCTCTACATTCGCAAGAGCGGAGAAGGCACCATCACCGGCGCCGATGTCGTCGTTCCTGCGGGAGTAGAGGTACATAATCCCGAGCTGCACATCGCAACGCTTAATTCAAAGGCCAATGTCCAAATTGAATTGACTGTCGAGCGCGGTCGTGGCTATGTCACCGCTATCCAGAATAAGCAGGCTGGACAAGAGATCGGTCGAATTCCCATCGACTCGATCTACTCTCCAGTCCTCAAAGTGACTTACAAAGTCGAAGCAACGCGTGTTGAACAACGGACCGACTTTGATCGTCTCGTTCTCGATGTCGAGACCAAGCGCTCAATGAGTCCACGAGATGCAATGGCATCTGCCGGTAAGACTTTGGTAGAGCTATTCGGACTTGCTCGTGAACTGAATGTCGATGCCGAGGGCATCGAAATCGGTCCATCTGTTACCGACGCAGCGCTAGCAGCTGATCTTGCTCTTCCAATCGAAGATCTCGATCTAACCGTCCGTTCTTACAACTGTCTAAAGCGCGAAGGAATCCACACTGTTGGCGAATTGGTGAGCCGAAGCGAGGCAGACCTTCTCGATATTCGTAACTTTGGTTCGAAGTCAATCGATGAAGTGAAGGCGAAGTTGGTCTCGATGGGACTACAACTCAAAGATAGCCCGATCGGATTTGATCCGACGCTCTCACCCGGTTATCACGACAATGGCGATGACTTTGGTGATGACGAGTTCTATGCAGTCGAGTCTGATGACCTCGCATCTGCAACTGAAGAAGAGAAAGAAAGAGAGTAGATAGATGCCAAAACCAAGTAAGGGACCACGCCTTGGCAGTGGCCCAGCGCATGAGCGCCTACTTTTGGGGACGCTCGCTACTCAATTGATAAAGCACGGAAAGGTAGAAACCACACTAGTCCGCGCGAAACGACTTCGACCTTATGTAGAGAAGTTGATTACCGCAGGCAAGAAGGGTGATCTCCCTGCTCGTCGCCGTGTCATGAAGGTCATTACCGAGAAGGGTGTAGTGCATTCGCTCTTCACCGAGATCGGACCGCGCTTTGCTGCTCGCAATGGTGGCTATACCCGAATCACCAAGATTGGTATCCGAAAGGGCGATGCTGCCGACATGGCAATCATCGAGATCTTGGCAGAGGGGACTCCCGATAAGAAGAAGGTGCTCTCACAGGCCGAGGCGATCGCAAAGCGGGCTGCCAAGGCTGAATCCTCCAAGAAGGCTGCTGCCGCTCGGGTTGCCGATCGGATCGCAGCTCGTGGCAAGGTAGCCGATCGGATCGCAGCTCGCGCTGCTGGAGCAGACGCTCCAGTCAAGAAAGGCGCGAAGAAGGCAGCTGTGGCTGCTGAAGAGATTGAAAGCTCTGAAGAATCTGCAGTCGTGAAACCTGCAAAGAAAGCCGCTGCGAAGAAGGCTCCTGCAAAGAAAGCCGCTGCGAAGAAGGCTCCTGCAAAGAAAGCCGCTGCGAAGAAGAGCGCTAAGTAATCTAACTTCGAAAGAAGTAATCATCGTGACAGAACCCGTCCTCGAAAGCGCGGACGGGTTCTCGCGTATTCGGGTGGATTGTCAGTACGACGGCACTGCATTCTCTGGTTGGTCTATTCAACCCGATCGGCGAAGCGTGCAGGGCGTTATTGAAGATGTCTTATCGCGAGTACTTGATACCGAAATCAACACCACTGTGGCAGGTCGAACCGATGCCGGCGTGCATGCACTGGGCCAAGTCTTTCACTTCGATATCCCAAATGATTTGAGATCACATTGGAATCTAGACTCTTTGCTCTATATAGCAAATCGTCTTCTTACCTCTGAGATTAGATTTATCTCGGTTGCTGATGTTCCGAAAGATTTCCATGCTCGTTACAGTGCGCTTCGGCGACATTATCGTTATCAACTCATTGATGATGCCCAAACTCTCAATCCACTTGAGCGAGTAGCTACGACTTCGTATCATCGTCATCTTGACGAGAAGTTGATGAATGATTCGAGCGCGCTACTCATAGGTGAACATGATTTTGCTGCATTCTGTAGAGCCAGAGAGGGCGCTACTACTATTCGATCACTCGAGCGATTTGAGTGGGAGCGCGGGGGCGATGGTTTGCTCACCGCAGCGATAACTGCGGATGCTTTCTGTCACAACATGGTCCGCGCACTCGTAGGTGCAATGATGATGGTTGGCGACGGACGATGGTCTATCGATCAACCTGCCCAGATTCTTCACTCCCGCGAACGCCATAGCCACATTGCGCCGGCACAGGGGCTTACTTTGATGAGCGTGGAATATCCCGGAGCCGCAGAGTATGGTGCGCGCGCCCGGCGGGTGACGGCACCAGCAATCCGGGGGAGTTCACGGCCTGAATCAGTGGAGTGAAGGGCGATTTTGACCGTCTAGCGCTCGGCCAGGTACCCTCTACCTCTTGCCGGAAGCCACTTCTGGTGGCGAGGAAGTTCCGAGCAGCACCCCGTTTACACGAGTAGAACGAGTAGAACGAGTAGAACGAATAGAAAGAGTGAGGTTGGCGTGCGTACAGCGAGCCCGAAAGCGTCTGAGATCACCCGCGCTTGGCACATTATCGATGCCAAGGATGTGGTCTTGGGTCGTCTTGCCAGCCATGCGGCAGCGTTGCTCCGCGGAAAGCACAAGCCCACCTTCGCTCCGCACATGGATACCGGTGACTTTGTCATCGTCATCAATGCTGGCGAAATCGCCCTCACCGGATCCAAGAATGCTAACAAGCTAGCCTTCCGCCACTCCGGTTATCCCGGTGGTTTAACTGCAACGACTTACGCAGACATGATGGCAACTCATCCGACTCGCGCAGTCGAGAAGGCGGTCCGCGGAATGTTGCCGAAGAACTCGCTCGGTCGTTCACAAATCACAAAGCTCAAAGTTTATGCGGGAGCTGAGCATCCGCATGCGGCACAGAATCCAATTCCATATTCCCTCAACCAAGTTTCCCAGATCTCCTGATAGGTGCGTGCAATGTCTGACTTTTCGAATGTCGATGTGGATCTCGATGATGATTTCGCAACTCCAACCAGTTACTCCTCGAGTACTCCCGCACCTGCAACGAATCGTTCTGCAATAACCGCTCCCGGCGCTGGAGTTGGTCGCCGTAAAGAAGCAATCGCGCGAGTTCGTCTGGTTCCAGGCACCGGAAAGTGGAGCCTCAACGGCCGAGCACTTGATGTCTATTTCCCAAACAAGGTCCACCAACAATTGGTCTCGGAACCATTTCGCACTGTCGGTGTCGACGGCACCTACGATGTCATTGCACTAATCAACGGCGGTGGCGTTTCTGGCCAAGCTGGTGCACTTCGCCTTGGCGTAGCTCGTGCACTCAATTCGATCGATGCAGATGCACATCGCCCTTCACTAAAGAAGGCCGGCTTCTTGACCCGAGATGCTCGAGTCATTGAGCGAAAGAAATACGGCCTCAAGAAGGCTCGTAAGCGCTCGCAATACAGCAAACGATAATTACCTCGTATCATCGCGCATATGGCGCTCTTCGGAACCGACGGTATCCGCGGACGATTCGGCGAATTTCTTACCTTTGAGTTGGCTGAGCGAGTTGCCTTCGCTGCCGCGCACCTAATCCCTGAACATTCGCGAGTGCTCATTGGCCGGGACACCCGAAGTTCTGGCCCTGCACTTGAAGCCGCACTCTCATCTGGTTTCATCAAAGGTGGCCATGAAGTTGTACTTGTTGGCGTGATTCCAACTCCAGGACTTGCCTTTCTGACTCTGGAGCCTGGCGTAGCACTTGGTGTGATGATCACAGCCTCCCATAATCCTGCTGCAGATAATGGCATCAAGATATTCGGAGATGATGGCATGAAGATCCCTGATGAGATGGAAGAGAGCATCGAATCTTGGGTTGGCTCTTCAAGCGTCCTAATAGATTCGGGAACTGGACGCATTAGTGCCGATCATGAAGCGCTCGAGCGGTATATCGCACACCTTAAGCAATCAATCTCTTCCTCGTTATCGGGGATAAGCGTTGTAGTCGATTGCGCACATGGAGCAGCTTCAACTATTGCCCCGCGAGTTTTACGAGAGCTTGGAGCGCAGGTACACGAGATTGCGACTTCGCCAGATGGTACGAATATCAACAAAGGTGTGGGTTCGACCCATTTAGCGGCACTCCAAGAGAAAGTTCGTGAAGTGCAGGCCGATCTTGGTATTGCACATGATGGCGATGCTGATCGTGCGCTCATGGTCGATCGACAAGGACGATTGATAGATGGAGATTGCATCCTCTTTGCGCTGGCAAGTTCGATGTCCAAAGCCGGCACTTTAGATAAGAATTCTGTTGTTACAACAGTCATGACCAACTTGGGTTTCCATAAAGCGATGGAAAAGTTGGGCATCCGAGTCGAAGTGACAAATGTTGGTGATCGCTATGTGCTCGAAAGGATGAATGCCGGGGGATTTGCACTTGGTGGCGAACAATCTGGCCATATTATTCTCAGAAAACTTGCGACTACTGGCGATGGAATCCTCACAGCGCTCTTGATTCTTGAATTGGTCAAAGCCAGCAAGGTGGATCCCGATCAACTCGCTGAGATTTTCCCGAGATACCCGCAACTTCTCGAAAATGTTCCCGTCCGAGAGAAGGAGCGGGCTTTGAACGATACCGAAGTGATTGCTGCAGTTGCGCAGGCAGAAGCGATTCTTGGTGAGCATGGTCGGATACTCGTTCGCGCTTCTGGCACCGAGGAATTGGTGAGGGTTATGGCAGAAGCCGATACTATGGAACGAGCCAGCCAGGCCGTAGAGTCACTCTCGGCGTTGGTGAGAGCTCGTCACGGTATATAGGAGGCAAGAGCAAGAATGTGCGGAATAGTGGGGTATGTAGGGAACTCCGATGCCGCGCCTGCGCTTCTTGAAGGATTATCACGGTTGGAGTATCGCGGATACGACTCTGCAGGGATCTCGATTTTGGCAGCAGGGAAGATTACGACCGTAAAGCGCGCAGGGAAGTTGAGTTCGCTAGTCGAAGCGCTCAAGACCAAGGCGCTTCCTTATGGTGCACTTGGTATCGGTCACACTCGTTGGGCAACTCATGGCACACCCATTGATCGCAATGCCCATCCGCATCTTGACCCTGATGGCAAGATCGCGCTGATTCATAACGGCATCATCGAGAATTTTCAGAATCTCAAGAGCGAGTTAGAACAGGTCGGTCACAACTTCACTTCGGATACTGATTCTGAGGTGGTAGCGCATCTACTTGGGGTCGAATACGCGAAAGCGAAGGATCTCACCGCTGCCATGCAGCGAGTCTGTCAACGACTAAAAGGGAACTTCTCACTCGTTGCTATTGCCACAGATTCACCCGACATCCTTGTGGGAGCACGAAGAAATTCCCCTCTTGTCGTCGGACTAGGCGAAGGCGAGAATTTTCTAGGTTCAGATGTCTCAGCTTTTATCGCATTTACCAAACGGGCGCTTGAGATCGGGCAGAATAATGTTGTCACGCTCTCTGCTACGAGTTACTCGATTTCTAATTTCGATGGTGGTCAAGAAAAGGCTCGAGAATTCGAGGTTACTTGGGATGCTAGCGCTGCCGAGAAGAACGGCTTTCCTCATTTCATGGCAAAAGAAATTATGGAGCAACCGAAAGCGCTCGCCGATTGTTTGCTGGGCAGGCTCGATGAGCGCGGCCACCTGACCTTGAACGAGATTCGAGTCAGTGATGATGAGCTGCGCGATATTGATAAGGTCATCATCATTGGTTGTGGATCTGCCTACCACGCAGGCATGATCGCAAAGCATGGCATTGAACATTGGTCTCGATTACCAGTAGAGGTGGAATTAGCCTCAGAATTCCGTTATCGGGATCCCATCATCACTCGAAGCACGCTGGTCATTGCCATCTCGCAATCGGGGGAGACGATGGATACCTTGATGGCACTTCGACATGCAAAAGAGCAGCGAGCGAAAGTCATCTCAATCTGTAATACCCAAGGGACTTCTATCCCACGGGAATCTGATGGGGTGGTATATACCCAAGCCGGACCCGAGATAGCAGTTGCATCCACCAAAGCCTTTCTCACCCAGATTGTGGCAGCGTATTTAGTCGGGCTTTATATCGCTCAAGTCCGTGGTATCAAATTCATCGATGAAGTACGAGATGTGCTCGATGAACTCAACGAAATGCCAGAGAAGATCGAGAGATATCTGGAAACTTCAGAGCGGTTGCGAGATCTTGCAGCTGAGTTCAAGAGCGCCCAGTCAATCCTCTTTCTCGGTAGGCATGTCGGCTTTCCGGTCGCCCTCGAAGGGGCGCTCAAACTTAAAGAACTTGCATATATGCATGCCGAGGGATTCGCAGCAGGTGAACTCAAACACGGCCCGATTGCGCTCATCGAAGAGGGCACTCCGGTCCTTGTCATCATGCCAAACCCAAGTAGTCCGTTACACGACAAAATGGTGAGCAATGTCCAAGAGATTGAAGCCCGAGGCGCACGCGCAATCGTGATTGCTTCTGAGAGCGATAGATCGATCTCGCCAGCTTCCTCATCGCGCACCATTCGAATCCCCGATGCACCCGTGCTCTTCCAGCCATTACTAGCCGTATTGCCGCTTCAACTCTTCGCCTACGAGTCGGCAGTGATCAGAGGATACGATGTCGATCAGCCACGCAATCTTGCGAAGTCGGTGACGGTCGAATAACTATGGAGCAGTTGCGCAGATCGGTCTCATGGCATATCCGAAACGGCGCAATTTCCATGGCGCTTTTCATCTACATCACTTTTGATGTCCTACATAGTGGCCCATTGACTGATATCGATGCGGCTATCGCCCGCTGGGGTAGACCCGATTTGCCAGCATGGGCGGATTGGGTGGTCTATAACCTTGATCATCTTGGCTTGCGCGGCGTGACTGCGATCTGCTTACTCTCGTTGGCGGTGTATTTGGGGAGAAAATTTCGCACCTGGCGCCCATTGAATCTCTCCATACTCTCGCTCTTAGCTTTGAATCTGGTGGTAGGCCTTGCAAAATTAGAATTTGGCCGGACTAAGCCCAAGTTGCAAATCGACTTGTTAGATGCAGGTGGTATGTCTTACCCAAGCGGGCATGCATCGAATGCAATCCTGACCTGGGGTCTGTTTGCCTATCTTGCTGTGAAGTATTCGAAAGAGAGCAAGTTTCGAACACGAGTTGCGATCTGGTCGGTAACTTCGGTGACGACTTTGGTCGTATTAATCTCGCTATTCAGGAATACTCATTGGCTATCAGATCTGATTGGCGGCGTGAGCGTTGGTTCCGCACTCCTGTTTCTTATCATTGCGATTGATCGAGTCATCTCATCACGGCACTCCACTCGTTCCAAGGAGATGCAACGAACATGATTCGAGGAATTGGTGTCGACATAGTGGATATTGCGCGCTTTGAGGAGTCGCTGGCTCGCACCCCGGGAATGCGCGAACGGCTTTTTACCGAAGAGGAATTGCTTACCTCAGACCAACGGCAAGCTCCCTTCCTGGCTGGAAGATTTGCAGCTAAAGAGGCTCTTGCTAAAGCCCTCGGTGTGCCTGAAGGGCTGGCGTGGCACGATGTCAATATCCGTCGGGCCGACAACGGTGCGCCGTTGATGGAACTTAATGGAATCGCCAAGCAGCGAGCTGGTGGAGGAAAGATTCACCTGAGCATCTCGCACGACGGACCGGTGGTGGTCGCGATGATTGTGATCGAGAATCCTCGTGGCTAGATCAATTATCGCAGCTACTATCGATTACGCACAGATCACGGAGAATGCTCGGGCCATCATCTCGGCGACCAACACTCCTTTGATGGCAGTGGTCAAGGCCGATGCTTATGGACATGGATTAGTGCCCTCTGCACATGCAGCGGTTGCCGGTGGTGCTACATGGCTTGGCACTGCTTTTGTCGATGAAGCAATTCAGTTGCGAGATGGTGGCGTTACCACCCCTATCTTGGCTTGGCTCACCCCTCCTACCGAAGAGTTCATGCGCGCACTGGAATTCTCGATTGACCTCTCTATCTCCTCGCTCGATCAACTCGGAGCGATTCTGACGGCTAGCGAGAGTGTGGGGAGAAAAGCACGAGTGCACCTAAAGGTGGATACTGGAATGACTCGCGCCGGTGCTTTAGAGGAATTTCCAGCACTTGTTGAAGCTATCGCTGAACTCCTTGATGAAGAACGAATTGAACTCGTGGGAACTTGGTCGCATCTTGCATGCGCAGATGAGCCAGAACATCCATTAAATCAGAATCAGTACGAGAGATTCCTCAGCGCATTGGAGTATATGAATAGCTCGGGACTTGATCCCGGGATCAGACATCTGGCTAACTCCGGTGCCATCGTGCACTTTCCTGAGTTTTATTTCGACATGGTTCGTGCAGGTCTTTTGCTCTATGGCTACACACCAGGTTTTGCATCAAGTGATCGTCTCTCAGTCAGACCTGTCATGGAATTGAGTGCCGATGTCGCTCTGGTGAAGCGGGTACCTGCTGGCACCAGCGTTGGTTATGGTGCCACCGCTCGATTAAATGATGATCGGTACATCGCTCTAATACCACTGGGATATGCCGATGGCATCCCGCGCAGATTAGATACTCCAGCCTGGTGTGAAATCGGCGGAAAGAAATTCCCGCTCATCGGTCGGGTGTCGATGGATCAGGTCACAGTGGATTTAGGTTCTGATACCGAAATCGCAGCTGGCGATCGTGCGCTTTTCTTTGGGGGAGATGGCAGCATTACTGCAGATGATTGGGCTCGGGCCGCCGGCACGATTTCCTATGAAATTCTCGCTCGAATCGGCGCGCGCGTGCCAAGGCTCGCCAAGTAAATCGATACCTACTAATCTTCTCTCCACTTCACTATAGCTCTTTACATCCTCGCGCGAACGGGAGTAGGTGATTCGTGTCCACTTTATTGAGCGTCGCTCAAGTGAATGTGACCTTTGGTGGATTGCGAGCCCTCAAGGATGTTTATCTAGACCTCCATGAGAATGAGATTGTTGGTCTGATTGGACCAAACGGAGCGGGCAAGACCACATTGCTCAACGCAATTTCTGGCTTAGTCAAACCGCAATCAGGGAAATTCTCGTTGTATGGCAAAGAAGAGAATTGGCCGAAGCCGCACCAACTAGTGAGCCACGGCATGAGCCGAACTCTGCAGGGAGTTGGACTCTTTTCAGACCTCACCGTTTTAGAGAATGTCATGATTGGTGCACAGAAGTTTGCTACCGCGGGGTTAGGTCGCGCTCTACTTGGACGAACTGCCAAGGATGAGCACTCTTTGAGGGATCGAGCAATGCTTGCGCTCGAACGAGTATATGCCGGTGGTTTAGCCGATCGTCGCGCAGATACATTGGCCTATCCGGAGACTAAACGAGTCTCGATGGCGCGGGCACTGATATCGGAACCCAAGATTCTCTTACTGGATGAACCAGCAGGAGGGTTGGGTAAAGAAGATATCGAATGGCTTGGGCTAGTGATCAAGAATCTGCGCCGCGAATGCTCGGTGATCTTGGTGGAACATCACATGGATGTTGTGATGGCGGTATGTGAACGGCTCTATGTACTCGATTTTGGCGAGGTCATCGCAAGTGGCAGTGCTGAGAAAGTCAAGCAAGATCCTGCTGTCATCGCTGCATATCTTGGCACGGCGGTGAGTGAATAATGACCCTACGAGTTCGCGGTTTGACGATCGACCATGGTGCGATTCGCGCACTCGCCAACGCCACCTTTAATATCCCGAAAGGTTCAATCACCGCGGTCATCGGCGCGAATGGTGCCGGGAAATCAACATTGCTCCGGACAATTTCAGGACTAAAGCGAGCAACTGCGGGAAGTATCCTCTGGGATGAGATCGCGCTCGATCAACTCCAGACAGAACAGATAGTGCGCACTGGGATAGTCCATGTCCCTGAAGGCAGATCAGTAGTCACCGAATTGACCGTTGCTGAGAACCTCGCACTTGGTGGCGTATGGCGACAACGAACAAATAAGAGCGATGTCCTGGCGGCGATATCTGAGGTGTACGAGCTCTTTCCTCGTTTGGCTGAGCGTCAGAAGCAGCGCGCTGACACGCTCTCTGGTGGCGAGCGGCAGATGTTGGCAATAGGGCGAGGACTTATCTCGCGGCCACAACTACTTCTACTCGATGAGCCATCTTTGGGTCTTGCGCCTTTAGTTGTCGAACAGATTTTCCAGACTCTTTCGCAATTACAGCAGAGTACGGGCATGACAATCCTCTTAGTGGAACAGAATGCGATGAGTGCGCTCCGGATCGCCTCACAAGGAATCGTTCTCGATCAAGGAAGAGTAGTGATTGCTGATGATGCCAAGGCAATCATGAATGACAGTGCGCTTCGTCACGCGTACTTGGGATATTAGGTGCGACTATGAATTTCTTAAATACTTTGATTACGGGTATCAGTATCGGCGCTATCTACAGTCTCATTGCATTCGCTTTAATTTTAGTATGGCGAAGCACTCGAGTAGTGAACTTTGCTCAGGCAGGACAAGCTGCATTCTCCACTTATGTGGGTTTGAGTATCGAGACGGCAACGGGCAATTATTGGATTGCACTTATAGCTGCAGTCCTCTCTGGGGTAATCATTGGTGCGATTGTCGAAGTCGTTATCGTGCGCTTTATCGTCAAGCACGCAACTTCTGCGGCGACTGCAGCAGTTGCGCCGGTGATTGCGATGCTTGGGCTTCTTGGAATATTCCAAGGTTTGATGGGTTTGATCTGGGGCGGGGAGTACCAGGCATACCCCACTGCTTTTTCTCGAGAGGGCTTGATTATCGCGGGAAATCAGATTCCGTTCTCGCCTTCGGATTTATTCGTTCTCGTTGTGGTTGTTGTGGCAATGTCTGTTGCAGCGTTGGTTTTCCAAAGGACGAGTCTGGGTCTTGCCATGCGTGCTGCAGCATTTGCGCCAGAAGTCACTCGACTCTCGGGCATTCGTGTGAGTCGAATTCGCACTCTGGGTTGGGCTTTTGCCGGAGGTGCGGGTGGTTTGGCGGGCGTGCTCGTCGCACCATCAACATTTATTGCACCTAACTCCTTCGATCTGTTATTGGTCTTCGGTTTCACCGCTGCCGTAATCGGAGGGCTCGATAGCCTGATTGGCGGCGTGCTGGGTGGATTAGCTTTGGGAATTGGTTTGGCTCTGGTCACCGGCTATCTCGGCGGCTCATTCACCTTCATGACCGCCTTCGTCCTATTGATTATCGTGCTTCTGATCAGACCGCAGGGAATTTTAGGAGCGCGAGGTGCTCGTCGTGCGTAAATCACATGCTCCAAGTGCGACTAAGCGCATGCTGCTCGCCCTCGTGATAGGGGTCATCCTCTTCTTCGCAAGTAATTTGGTCGATGAGTACCGAATCTTTCAAGCAGCGCAAGTCGCTGCATACCTCGTCGGAATCATCTCTATTGTTTTACTCACCGGTTTTTCCGGGCAGATCACGCTCGGTCAAGGTGCTTTCATGGCAGTGGGCGCATATTCTGCGGCGCTCGTGGTGCAAGAGTTTGGCCTGCCAATCTGGAGTACATTCTTTATTGCCGTAATCGCTGCTGCACTCTTTGGTGCTGTCATAGGAATTTCGGCAGGGCGCTTGAGCGGTCCTTATCTAGCGGGCGCGACATTAGCTTTAGCCGTTGGCATCCCTGCACTTGCAAATGCAGTTCCCATCCTTGGTGGCGAGCAAGGACTCTCCTTTGATGTCGGAGTTGCACCAGGCAGATATGCCGACACCATCTCGCCCTATCAATGGCTCTTTTGGATCTGCGCTTTGTGCGCAATCGTTGCGGTGGTCGTGGCGGTAAATCTGACATCAAGTGGATTAGGCAGGCAGTGGCGAGCAGTCCGTGCCAACGAAACTGCAGCGGCGCTCTCGGGAATCAATCCAGCCCGGAGCAAGATCCTCGCCTTCATGGTGAGTTCAGGATTCGCTGGATTAGCCGGGGTCTCGTTCTCTGCCACCGTTGGTTTGGTTTCGCCTTCAGGGTTCACGCTCTCGCTCTCGTTTCTTCTCCTTACCGGTGCAATCCTCGGTGGCATCTCACATATTTCCGGAGCGCTGGGCGGAGCAATCATCATCGTCATCATTCCCACCATCTTTGAAACATGGACCGAAGGGGCATCCCTGAGCGTGGCGACATACCTTCCGGGGATCATCGTCAGTGCGCTTTTGCTACTGAGCATCGCCTTTGCTCCAGAGGGGCCCTCGGAGGCCATCCATAAGCTCCGCCACCGCCGGCACGAGCCCTAAGAGCCTGGTCGGGCGCCTTTGATAACGGTCGGGTAACTCTTCGCACCTGGCTGGTGGCTAATTCCGCGGGGATAGGTAGGCTTTCAGCCCAGACCCTCCCAAAACCTTGGGGCAGGGAGAGATAGATCTAGATACCTAGATACCGAACTAGATAGTCACGAATGGAAGGACATCCATGATTCGCGCACTAACCAAGCGAATCCGACTCGGTGCAGCGCTTGTTGCACTCGTTGGACTCGTTGCATCTGGCGCCCCCGCGCAAAGCGCGGCAACCCCAGGTGTAACCAAGGACACAATCGTTCTTGGAATGACTAGCGCTCAAAGCGGCGCTGCATCTCCAGGCTATAACAAGGTCGGACCAGCCATGAAGGCATACTTCGACTACATCAATGACAAGGGCGGCGTCTTCGGTCGAAAGATCGAACTCAAACTTGAGGACGATAAGTATGTGCCGACAAATGCCGTCAACAAAGTGAACAAACTCATCCTGCGCGACAAGGTCTTTGCACTCGTGGGAAATCTCGGCACCTCCACCCACACTGCAGCTCTTAAGCGAACCCCAATTATTAAGGAGCAGGTCCCTGATCTATTCGTGAACACCGGTTTTAGCGGTTTTGCGAATCCGAAGAAGTACCCAACAACTTTCATGTATCTACCTTCTTACATCATGGAAGCGAAAGTCATGTCGAAGTACATCAAGGATAAGTTGCCAGGAAAGAAAGTCGGCATCCTCTATCAAGATGATGACTTTGGTAAAGATGGTCTCGCTGGCTTTAAGGCAGCAGGTCTTAACTTCGTAGCAGGTGGCACACAGCGTTACGCCTCGCTCTCGCAGGCAACTGTGGGTCTTGGCACTCAGATGACAAACCTCAAGAATTCTGGAGCTGAAGTAATCATCATCTTCGGTGTCACGAGCGCTACTGCAGCGGCTTTGCGTGCAGCATCGACTATTGGTTTCCCAGCAACCTGGCGTCCGCAGTTCATCTTCGGTTCAGTCGGTGCAGATCCAACAACGCTACTCACCCTTGCTCGAGCAACCACTCCGGCGCTTCAGGCTGCAACTCTTGCTTCACTCACAGGAGCAATCAGCCTCTCCTTCCTCCCAGCTGCGACAAATGATGCCGATGAGTACATCAAGGAGTTCAAGAAGATCAATACTGCATACAACAAGGATGCTCGTTACAACCAGTGGGATAACAATGTCCTAGTCGGTATGAACCAAGCGATGCTCGTCGTTCAAGCGCTTCGTGCAGCAGGCGAGAATCCCACGCGTGCATCACTGATAGCTGCGCTCAAGAGCAAGGGAAGCACCTTTGCCTCTGCGGGCTACTCGAAGTTCGATCCGGCTAACAATGTTGGATACACCGGCTATTGGGTTGGTCGTTTCAACTCGACCGGAGTAATCGCACCTGTTGACGGTGGCGAGCCAGTGGTCTACACCGCTGACTCGAGCACCAGCAATGGCGATGCCACTCTCTCTACTTTCAAGCGGCCAGCAGTTCCTGCTGATGCCATTCCAACGAATAGCTAATTGATAACGGAAAAGGAGAAAACGAAATGAGACTTACTCTAAATAAGACTCGCCGCAGCATGGCGCTCCTTCTCTCGGTAGCGCTCGTTGGCGCAGTCCTGGGTTTCCCGAGCGCTGCTACAGCCGCTGATCCAGATTGCAAGCCATCAAATGGCGTGACGGTCTGCACCGGTGAGACTAGCGACAAGGCTCTCTACGAGATCCGAGTCCCTGATTCATTTAACGGCACGCTGCTCTTGTGGTCACACGGCTACAACTATGTGCTACCTATGGCGCCAACAATCGTTCCCTACCTTGGAAAAGGTAAGGATATGCGCGCAACAATTGCCCCAGGTGCACCAGATGACATGACCTTCGCCAATGCGCTCCTCAACATGGGATACGCGCTCGCTGGTTCAGGTTTTGCAACTCCTGGTTGGAACGCCGAATCTGCAGTGAAGACCAATGTCGAACTTATTGGCCTAACGAAAAATAAGTTCAAGCAGATCAAGCGGACGGTCGCATGGGGTCCATCACTTGGTGGCACTATCACTCAGCGCCTGGCCGAGACCAACCCCAAGTTGATCGATGCCGCCCTTCCAATCCAAGCCTTCAATAACCTTGATAAGGTGATTGGCAGCAATGGCGGATATGGCACCGATGCGATCTGGCTCTTTAAATACTTCTTCAATCCCACCATCGTTGGCTTCGGCTACAAGGCGGGAGTGGAAGGGTGGACTCAGGCCTCACAGGATTTCGGCAAGAC
>CAZPIJ010000010.1:0-1482 GCA_964586805.1 uncultured Bifidobacterium sp.
GTCGATGGTACTGCACGGGTGACCTTGTGGGAGAGTAGAACGCCGCCGGACTTAAATTCGAGAAAGGGATGTAGTTTCATACTGCATCCCTTTCTCATTTTCAGCGAACGATGGATGTCCATTGGCATCTAACGGGGAATGGAGGAGCCTTATGGAGAGGTCAAGGAATCCTCGCGATCGACGATCAGCTTCTGGCAAACCTTCTGGCAAAAAATTTTCGCCGCCGCGAAAAACTCAGCCAAAAAATGAAGAACCTCGGCGCACAGAACCCGAAATTCCCCAAGAAATTTATCGCGAAGAAATCGATAAACAATTGCTCCACGAGCTCTCTTCGCTAGCTTCGGATAATGCCGAGCAAACTGCGCGCCACCTACTTGCGCTCGCTCACTTTTTACACGAAGACCCAGTCAGGGCTCACGAACACGGTATCGCTGCCTCTGCGCGCGCTGGAAGAGTGGGACGAGTTCGTGAATTAGCCGGTATCGCTGCCTATCACGCTGGAAAGTTCGATGTAGCGCTGCGCGAATTAAAGACAGCTTTCCGTATCACCGGAGATCCTTCGTTCTGGCCAATCATGGCCGATAGCCAGAGAGGTTTAGGCGAACCTCTCAAAGCCCTTGAACTAGGAAGGGCCCCAGAAGTTGCCAAATTGGAGAAGGACGAGCAAGTAGAGATGAGAATCGTCTTGGCGGGGGCGCGTAAAGATTTAAAGGAATTTGATGCAGCAGTTACATCGCTCAAATGCAAAGAGTTAACTGAAGATAATCCACTCTGGGCTGCTCGATTGCGATATGCATATGCAGATGCATTGGCTGCCGCGGGCCACAGCGCTCTTGCGCGCGAATGGTTTAGTAAAGCAGCCTCCGTTGATATCAATCAAGAGACCGATGCTCGAGAGCGAGAACGCGCTCTTGAAAAGTAGTTTGCTCAAATAGAAATCTCTTGTCAGTGGCGTTGGAGAGAATCCCGAGCAAGAGGGTAAGCATCGTGCAATCAATCGGATTCGCTTAGTAGGCAGGATTGCATCTGCAACCACTTCGCGAGAGGGGGTTCTGGGGCGAAGAATTGAGATACCTATTCCTGACGCTCCGGGGGAGCGATAGCTTCCAGGAGTTATATCGAGGTTCTCACTCTCAAGGCTCGTTAGTTTCGCACCGCAACTGGCTGCAGGAAGCGGTACCGTTAGCCGATATCGTCTGGATAGGAGCTGATATGGCCGGCAAAACTGACCTCATCGGAGCATTCCGCGCTTATGCCCAAAAAGCACTCGGTAATGATTTCAACGCCGAGAAGGCGGCAATCGCGCTGAACTCCTGGGTTAAAGAGAGCGGCGATGCGCTGAAAGAGCGAATCGAGCGCGAAACTGAGCGAGCCGTCAAGAAATTAGGTTTAGCAAAAGAGAGCGATCTCCGGGCGTTGCAAGAGGAATTAGCCCAACTTCGAAAGAGCGTGGGCTTGCAGAATCCAAAGACCGGAGCGAAG
>CAZPIJ010000010.1:1582-18499 GCA_964586805.1 uncultured Bifidobacterium sp.
TGGGAGCTCCGTCAAGATTCTCGGGTGCGGATTCTGGATCGAACCAATGTCCGCCACCTCACCCTTGAACATATCGGCGAGGCTGTTGAGCTAGTTGTTGCTGATCTTTCGTTCATCTCTCTTACCCTGGTTCTCCCCGCGCTAGTGTCAGTGACAACAGAGGGCGCGGATTTTGTTGTAATGGTTAAACCACAATTTGAGGTGGGGCGAGAGAAGTTAGGCGCTGGCGGAGTGGTTCGCGATCCTGCTCTTCGCCGCGGCGCTATCGAAGAGGTTGCGCGAGCTGGGTGGGAGATGGGTCTAGGTGTAGCTGGCGTGATCGCTAGTCCACTTCCTGGCCCCTCGGGAAATGTCGAATATTTTCTCTGGCTTCGTCGAGGTGGCCAGCCGCTCTCGGTTGAGCGCGCCGAAGCCGCGGTCGCCCAGGGCCCCAAATGAGAATGACAAGAGCGGCAGGCGCGCTGGCTACCATGCGAGTATGGGCAGCATGATGGCGAGCGAAAGCGAGCACCAGCAACGAAGGGTGCTGCTACTGCTTCACCCAAAACGCGAGAGCGCGCTGTCAGCAGCGCTGGAATTGGCGCGCGCATTATCAGCGGCGGGCATATCAGTCGAGCACCATTTAAGTACCGATGGAGCAGGGGTCCCAGAGATCGCACGATACTCAGGACGCTCCATCCGTGAATTCGAGTTGATCGTAGTTCTTGGAGGCGACGGCACGATGCTCCGTAGCGCTGAGCTTGCTTATGGCACCAACACTCCTATCCTCGGAATAAATATTGGCCACATGGGATTCCTAGCTGAGGTAGAGCGACCAACAAATCAAGAACTCGTCAGTGCCATCGTGGAGCATGCCTTCGTGAAAGAAGAGCGAATGAGCATCTCCTTCGAGATAGAGCGACATGGGCAGATCATCGACTCTGGATGGGCGCTCAACGAAATCGTTATCGAAAAAGAATTTTCCCAGATGGTCGAGCTCTTCGTTTCGGTTGACGGACGACCACTCTCACTCTGGAATTGCGACGGCGTGCTCTGTGCCACACCCACAGGCTCTACTGCCTATGCCTTCTCCGCTGGTGGTCCAGTGGTCTGGCCAGATGTCGACGCGTTAGTCCTGCTTCCGCTAGCCGCACATGCGCTCTTCGCCCGACCCATGGTCCTCTCACCAAGGAGCGAGATTGCCATCTCGGTGCGATCCGAGAACGCGACTCTCAGCGCGGACGGCTTCCGTAATAAGCCACTAGTGGCTGGAGATTTGATCCACATCACCAGAGATGCACGATCATTCACCTTTGCTCGCATGAATGACGCACCATTCACCAACCGGTTAGTCGCAAAATTTCAATTGCCGGTCTCGGGTTGGCGCGGCGAGTGAATCAACCTGCGCTCACCGAAATTGAGATTTCCTACCTGGGAGTTATCGAACGAGCGAGTTTCTCTCCAGGGGCTGGATTAACAGTTATTACCGGCGAAACTGGAGCAGGAAAGACGATGGTCCTCTCTGCGCTCTCCTTACTCACTGGCGCCCGGGCAGATTCGTCGGTAGTCCGAGCGGGAAATGATCGGGCACACATCACCGGAAGGTTCGCTATCTCCAAGGAACTGACTGCGCTCGTTAACGAACTTGGCGGCGAGGTAGAAGGCGATGAACTCCTGTTGACCCGCACCGTTACCAGTGAGGGAAAAAGTAGGGCAATGATTGGTGGCGCAGCAACGACAGTTTCTGCGCTCTCAGAAGTGGGATCAGAGTTGCTTTCGATCCATGGACAGAGCGCGAACTTCGCACTCCTTAAGGCTCACCGTGCTCGAGAAATCCTCGATTCCTTCGGAGCTGATGCAATTTCAACCCCATTGCAGGAATTCCAACGAGGCTTCTCCCGATATCGAGAGATCCTCGCAACAATCTCAGATCTAGAGAAACTCCAGAGCACTCGCGAACGAGAACTCGAGCGGCTCACGGTTTTTCTCGAAGACTTCGATCGAGTGAAACCAATTGCACGAGAGTCAAGCACATTACGGGAGCGGATACTTGCTCTGGAGAATGTCGATGGCACGAGAGCTGCACTCGCAGCTGCTCTAGAAGCGCTCACCGAGAGCGAGAACAGCGTAAGCGTCCAACTTTCAGGCGCCCGTAGAGCGCTCGAGAGTTCAGGTGCCGATAGCTCGACAAAGAGCGAGAACCTGGCCCTCATCAAAGAACTATCAGTCTTAGTCAACGAACTCTCCTCTTCACTTCGTAGGCAAGAAGCGGACCTCGATGTCGAACCAGGGGCTTTGGAAGCAATGCATGCCCGCAGAGCATTGGTGCAAGGGCTCATCAAGCGACATGGTGATGGTTCACTCGATGATCCGGAGAGCGCACTCATCGAAGAAGCTCGCCGATCCCGCGAATTTTTTGCACAGCTCATTGACGGCGATCAAGGTATTGCCGCTCTCGAAGAGGAACGAGGTAGGTTATCGGAGCAACTCCTGCACCTGAGCAGGAAGGTGACAGATACCCGAGTAGCGGTGGCAGAGACTTTGGCGAGAGCAATTTCCTTGGAGCTCAAAGAGTTGGCTATGCCGGGTGCGCAAGTCATCCTGTCCATTACGCCGATCCAAGAGGGAGTTGCCGTCGCTACCGCCTCGGGGGCGCTGCTCTGTGGTCAATATGGCAGCGACGAAGTTTCGTTCTTGCTCATCCCGCATCCAGGTGCGGCCCCATTGCCGATAAACAAGGGAGCAAGTGGCGGCGAATTATCGAGAATCATGCTCGCAATCGAAGTGGTCCTCGCTGGGCGCTCGCGAATCCCTACCTATATCTTCGATGAGATCGATGTCGGAGTTGGTGGTAAGGCAGCAATCGAAGTGGGTCGCCGATTGGCTCGCCTCGCGCAGAGCGCACAAGTACTCGTGGTCACTCACCTACCTCAGGTAGCCGCTTGGGCAGATACCCATTATTCGATAACCAAGAGCTCTTCAGAGAGCGTTACTAGAGGCGACCTCACTCTGCTTAACGCTGACCAACGAGCAAACGAACTTGCCAGAATGATGGCCGGCCGTGAGGAATCTGACCTTGCACGGGAGCACGCCCGAGAGTTATTGGATTTTGTGGCTGCCGAACGGGCTCGGGTATCGGGTAAGGCAAGCAAACGAGCCAACAAGTAACGCGCCCATTTTTCGTTGATTACCGGCCCTGTGCTCACAGCCGATAGACTGAACTTCCATGATGGCCTCGGTCCACATCACTAAACATCTCTTCGTCACCGGCGGCGTCGCCTCCTCACTGGGTAAAGGTCTTACCGCCTCTTCATTAGGTCGACTCTTACGCGCCAGAGGGCTTCGTGTCACTATGCAGAAACTCGACCCTTACCTGAATGTCGATCCAGGAACTATGAATCCATTTCAACATGGCGAAGTTTTTGTTACCGACGATGGCGCTGAAACCGATCTGGATATCGGTCATTATGAAAGATTTCTCGATGTCGATTTGGTCGGTTCCTCGAATGTCACGACAGGTCAAATCTATTCCCGGGTGATCTCTCGTGAACGGCGTGGTGAATATCTCGGCGATACAGTGCAGGTGATTCCGCACATCACCAATGAGATCAAAGAGCGAATGCGGGCTGGGGCGGCACCCACCATCGATGTAATCATTACCGAAATAGGCGGCACCGTCGGTGATATCGAATCATTGCCATTCCTCGAAGCGGCGCGACAAGTTCGACAAGATCTCGGCCGGGAACATGTTTTCTTTCTTCATGTATCACTCGTACCGTATATAGGTCCCTCTGGAGAGCTGAAGACCAAACCCACGCAACATAGCGTTGCGGCGTTGCGCAGTATTGGTATTCAACCAGATGCAATCGTGCTCCGTTCTGATCGCGAGATTCCAGATGGCGTAAAGAGAAAAATCTCGCTCATGTGTGATGTTGATACTGAGGCATGTGTGGGTGCATCGGATGCTCCATCGATCTACGACATTCCTAAAGTCCTACACCGAGAAGGCTTAGACGCTTATGTGGTTCGTCGTTTAGGCATGCCATTCAGGGATGTCGACTGGAGCGACTGGGATCAATTACTTGCACGAGTCCATCATCCAGCGCACGAACTGACTGTCGCGCTCGTAGGTAAATATGTGGATCTCCCTGACGCCTATCTCTCGGTTACCGAAGCGCTCCGCGCTGGAGGTTTTGCGCACTCAGCGAAGGTGAACATCAAATGGGTAGCAAGTGATTCATGTGATACACCCGAACGCGCTGCTCGCGAATTGGCTGGCGTCGACGCAATCTGCGTCCCAGGTGGCTTTGGAATCCGAGGCCTCGAAGGCAAAATTGGAGCACTCACTTATGCGCGAGAGAAGAAGATCCCCACTCTTGGATTATGTCTTGGTCTTCAATGTATGGTGATTGAAGGTGCGCGAAACCTCGCTGGGATGGTTGGGGCGAATTCGGCAGAATTTGATGAAACTTCACCATTTCCCGTGATCGCCACTATGGCCTCGCAAGAGGATGTCATCAGGGGTGAACGAGATATGGGAGGCACTATGCGTTTGGGGCTCTACCCAGCGCATCTCAAAGCCGGCAGTATTGTCGAAAGACTCTATGGATCGAACTTGATTGAAGAACGCCACCGACATCGATACGAAGTGAACAACAAATATCGAGAGCAGCTAGAGAAATCGGGGCTGATCTTCTCAGGTCTCTCGCCAGATAATCATTTAGTCGAATTTGTCGAACTCCCTGAATCTATTCATCCGTTCTATGTCGGAACCCAGGCGCATCCAGAGTTCAAGAGCAGGCCGACGCGCCCACATCCGCTCTTTGCTGGGCTCATCGGTGCGGCGCTAGCCATCCGTGCTGGCGTGAGCGCCGCCTAATCCAGGGAATCGAGTAATCCACCATGAAGATCGGGCTGCCTAAAGAGACCAAGGCGCAAGAATTTCGAGTCGCGCTTACCCCCGCTGGTGTTACTGAGTTGCGACGAGCACAGCACAAGGTTTTCGTGCAGAAGTCAGCGGGAGAAGGAGCCGGCTTCTCTGATGATGAATATCGAGATGCTGGTGCGCAGTTGCTCGACACTGCCACCCAAGTGTGGGCAGAGAGCGAACTCATCGTGAAAGTGAAGGAGCCATTGCCAGAGGAATATCCTTTGATGAGAAGCGGGCAGCTGCTCTTCACCTATCTTCACCTGGCAGCTTCGAAGGAATGCACCACAGCGCTACTCACCAGTGGCATCACCAGCATTGCTTACGAGATGGTCACTATCGATGGACAGTTACCACTACTTGCTCCGATGAGTGAGGTGGCAGGACGACTGGCACCACAGGTTGGTGCGTACGCGTTACAACGGGCCTCAGGTGGCAGGGGAGTGCTTCTTGGTGGCGTTCCTGGTGTTGCCCCCGGACGAGTTGTTGTTCTAGGTGGAGGGGTAGCCGGCACCGAAGCTGCCCGCATCGCACACGGAATGGGTGCCCATGTGCAGATTCTTGATCGGAATATCTCTCGACTTAAGGAGCTCAGCGAAATCTTCCAGGGGAATGTGGAGACCATCTACTCCACTACGCACGAGATCGAGAAAGTGGTTTTGGATGCAGATTTGGTTATCGGCGCGGTGCTTGTTCGGGGAGATAAGGCACCAAAAATGATATCAAATACATTGGTTTCGAAAATGAAGCCTGGAAGCGTTCTTGTAGATATTGCCATCGATCAAGGAGGATGCTTCGAAGATTCTCGACCTACTACGCACGCAGAACCGACTTTTTCCGTCCACAACAGCCTCTTTTATTGCGTAGCCAATATGCCTGGAGCGGTACCCCGAACTGCCACGCTGGCGTTAACAAATGCCACGCTGCCCTATCTCGTACAACTGGCAAATCTCGGGTGGCGCAAAGCACTTGCAGAGAACCTCGCGCTCAGAAGTGCGCTATCGACAGACCAGGGGCAGTTGTACTCGCCAGAGGTGGGTCATGCGCTGGGGATGCCCGTGCGAGATATTCATGAGCTCGCACTCTGATATCCAATTTTTTCTTGATCACTGTGCAGTAGAGCGCGGCCTTTCGGCAAATACGCTTCTAGCTTATCGCCGAGATCTCACTCGCTATCTGGATTTTCTCGAAGCACAGGGGAAGCGAACGAACGATGCTGCCGAGAGAGATATCGAAGATTTTCTGGGATACCTTCGCAACGGAAGCGAGAACCACTTACCGTTATCAATCTCTTCTGCTGCGCGATCGATTATTGCCGTGCGGGGCTTCCATAAATTCCTTGCCCGAGAGAGCAATCAAAACGACCCGGCCGCACAGATCCGGCCACCTACTCCGGGGCGCCGACTGCCTAAAGCGCTCTCGGTAGCCGAAATAGAATCAATTATCGCCGGCGCAGGCGATGGCCAAACCCCGCAATCTCTTCGAGATCTCGCCTTAATTGAGCTGCTCTATGCAACGGGAGCGCGGGTGAGTGAGGTGATCAATCTGGATATCGAACAGATCAGAACGCCGCTGACCTCACTCCGATTGTTAGGCAAGGGGGGAAAGGAGCGCGTTGTTCCAGTGGGTTCCTTCGCCAGTAAAGCGGTTGAGGCCTATCTAGTTCGAGGTCGACCTGCACTTCTGCCGGGTGGTGGAGAACGAAAACTCTTTCTCAACAAGCGCGGTGCTCCACTCTCACGGCAGAGCGCATGGGAAATTGTTCGCTCTGCTGCGCGCAAGTCAGGTCTGGTTACGGAGTTAAGCCCGCACTCGATGCGCCACTCGTTTGCAACCCATCTTCTTGATGGCGGTGCCGACATTCGAACAGTGCAAGAGTTACTCGGCCATGCAAGTGTGGCAACAACGCAGATCTACACCCTGGTCACTATCGATCGGCTCCGTGAGGCCTACCTCCTGGCCCACCCGCGCGCGAAGTGACCAGATAAGAACCTAAAAACGCGACACGGGGGGCGCCGGGCTACTTACTAGTTGCTCCGGCAGTAGCCCGCCCCCTAGGCTCCGGCTACTGCAAAGAGAGGTTTCTCGCTTGAACGCTAAATCGACAATGACCACTCGCAACGATGATGTCGTCTCGGTCCAGGATTTGATGAAGGGTCGGAGCAAAGCTATTCCGGCAGCGAAAAAAATGGATCCCAAGGGAAAGCATGGCCCTGCAAAGACTATTGCGGTGGTCA
Organism: uncultured Bifidobacterium sp.; assembly: GCA_964586805.1. Taxonomy (GTDB): domain Bacteria; phylum Actinomycetota; class Actinomycetes; order Nanopelagicales; family Nanopelagicaceae; genus IMCC26077. Next base: position 8,726 of record CAZPIJ010000010.1, read on the forward strand.
ATCAAAAGGGTGGCGTAGGTAAAACGACCACCACGATTAGCCTAGGGGCAAGTTTGGCGGAGTTAGGTCGTCGGGTGCTTTTGGTGGATTTCGATCCTCAAGGCTCGCTCTCTATTGGACTGGGTGTAGTCACCGACGAGCTAGAAAGCTCGATTTATAACTTACTTATGGATCGAAATGCCAAGGTCGATGATGTCTTGCTCAAGACAAGCGTGCCTGGGATGGATCTGATTCCCAGCGACATCATGCTTTCGGGGGCTGAGATTGGCTTGGTCAATGAGGTCGCCAGAGAGCAAACTTTAAAGAGGATTTTGTCGACGGTTGCCCCCGATTACGATGTCATTCTCATCGATTGCCAGCCCTCACTAGGCCTATTGACGGTCAATGCTCTTACTGCCGCAGACCTGGTGCTAGTCCCGCTCCAATGTGAATACTTCGCTCTTCGAGGCTTTAAATTATTGAAGGAAATTACGAGCAAAATCCAAGAGCGCTTGAATCCGGATCTCAAAATCATCGGGATTGTGGCGACCATGTTCGAGCGAACAGCCCATAGCAAAGAGGTGCTCTCGAGAATCTATGAGGCTTTTCCCGATCAAGTATTCGACACGGTCATCTCCAAGACTGTGCGATTTAACGAAACGACCGCAGCTGGGGAACCGATCACCAGCTATGCCTCATCATCGACGGGCGCAGCCGCGTATCGTCGGTTAGCGCGTGAGGTAATCGCCCGAGGAGGAAGCGCATGAGTCGACGAGTCAGCTTGCCAGGTGCTGAGGAGCTATTTCGCACCACATCCACCACCCTTTCGGCTGTCCCAGCCCCGAGCCAGGAGCGAGAGGGGGAGTCGACCCAGAGCGCTACTCCTCGGGTTGAGAAGCCCGCTCCCGTGCGGACTACAACTCGCCGCCGAGTCTCGCGTAGCGCGAGCGCACCATCGGGAAGAGAGCGCCACGATGAGAAGATCACCGTCTACCTCTCTCCCGAGGAGTTATTTGATCTTGAACAGGCGCGATTAAGCCTCCGTGGGGATATGGGCTTGGCAGTGGATCGTGGTCGCATCGTGCGTGAAGCGCTAGCTGTCATCGTGGCCGACCTCGAAGCTAAGGGAGAATCGAGCATCCTCGCTCGCAGACTTCGCGGGCAGTAATCGGATACCGTTCGCATGTGATCGAGACGGAAAAAGAAGAAGAGAGAGCAAGAGAAAACACCGCTGCCGCACCTCATGTGGAGAGCGGCGCTGTTGGTGCTGTTGGTCCTGTTGCTGAGGAGCGGATCCCGGGTTTTTCAGTCCATTTAGATAATTTCGAGGGTCCTTTTGACCTCCTTTTGGCGCTCATTGCCCGTCACAAAATGGATGTCACCGAAGTGGCCTTGAGCGTGGTAACTGACGAGTACATCGCGCATATCAAGGCGATGGAAGGCGGCTGGAAACTGGATGAGGCAACCGAATTCTTAGTTGTGGCGGCTACCTTGCTAGATCTGAAGGCCGCTCGCCTGCTTCCCTCTGGGGAGATTGATGACGAGGAAGATTTGGCCCTTCTTGAGGCGCGAGATCTGCTCTTTGCCCGATTACTTCAGTACAAAGCTTATAAGGAGATTGCCGCCACCTTTCAAGGCTGGATTGAGGCCGAGCAGTATCGCCACCCTCGTCTGGTCGCACTGGATCCACAGCTTGCAGCCCTTCTTCCTGAGGTCCTGATCGGAGTGGGAGTGGAACGATTTTCGATGATTGCCGCGCGGGCGCTTACCCCAAAAACCCCGCCAATCTTCAGTATTTCGCACCTACACAGCCCGGCAGTGAGCGTGCGAGAGCAGGCTCAACATGTCGTGGCTCATTTGAGGCGTGTGGGCACTGCGACCTTCAGGGCTCTTGTAGCCGATGCCGAACACACCATGGTTGTGGTGGCGAGGTTTCTCGCCCTTCTGGAACTCTACAAAGAGGGAGTGCTCCATTTCGACCAAGTGACACCACTGGGCGACTTGCAGATCCGCTGGATCGGGAGCGCAGAAGGTGTGATTGCAGTGAACGATGAATTCGATAGCAATACTTCCCAAAATACGGAGATGGACAGTGAGGGTGGAGAGATAAACCATGCCTGATCGAAAGATAGAGCGCTCATTAGAGGCCATTTTGATGGTAATCGATGAACCAGTCACAGAGATTCTCCTGGCACAGGTCCTGGAGGTGCCTACCGAAGAGATCCGCACCCGCCTGGCCGCACTGGCCAAGAGTTATCGTGAAGAGGATCGTGGCTTTGAACTCCGAGAGGTGGCTGGCGGGTGGCGCTTTTACAGCCATCCGGATGCAGCCAGCTCGGTTGAGCGGTTTGTTCTGGAGGGGCAACAGGCGAAACTTACCCAGGCAGCATTGGAGACCCTTGCTGTCATTGCCTATCGACAACCTGTCTCACGGGCTCGAGTATCCGCGATTCGGGGCGTGAATGTTGAGGCAGTCATGAAGACGCTGGTAAATCGAGGTTTAGTCGAAGAGGCAGGAGTGGAAGGCGAGAGTGGAGCAATCCTTTATCAGACTACCTCCTACTTTCTGGAGCGACTGGGGATCGCCTCACTAGCAGAGCTCCCTGAATTGGCCCCACATATTCCAAACATCGACGCACTCGACGCCGTGCTGGACACCCTGACCGATTAACGGAGAGCTCCAGCCAGGCTAGGGGCGGATTGGCTTAACGGGATGGGCCAATCTAGGCTCACTCGTTATGGAGATACGACTACAGAAAGTTCTTGCCGATGCCGGAGTGGCAAGTCGGAGAAAATCAGAGGAACTCATCCAAGAGGGTCGGGTTTCCGTCAACGGTCGAGTCATCCGCGATCTCGGAGTGAAAGTAGATCCTGAAAAGTCTGAAGTTATGGTTGACGGTGAGATAATAACCAGGGCAAAGTCAAAGATTTATCTCGCACTTAATAAACCACGGGGGATTCTCTCCACTCTTTCAGATCCCGAAAATCGACCCCATCTAGGTGATCTTCTGCGCGATCGACCAGAACGACTCTTTCATGTCGGAAGATTGGATAAGGATTCGGAAGGTTTACTCCTTTTGACCAATGATGGTGAGCTGGCCCATCGAGCGACCCACCCCTCTTTCTCTTTACCCAAGAGCTATCTACTCGAGCTTCGCGGTTCGGTACCCAAAGAGGTAGCTGAGGCTTTTCGGAGAGGGGTAGCACTGGAGGATGGAATGGCAAAAGTCGATAAATTAACTGTGCTCCCCGGGCGGGACGGGAAGACCCTTTTTGATGTGGTGATTCATGATGGCCGCAATCAAATCCTCAGGCGAATGGCAGCGGCCACGGGGGTCACCATTGAACGACTGATCCGCGTGGGGATGGGACCCATCAAACTGGGGGAGCTGACTCCGGGAAAGTGGCGAGAGATCAAAGGCAATGAATTGCTTTCTCTACAAAAAGTTTTACATATAAATCCTTGATAGTAGCAAGGACCTCTAATAGAATACATATAAATCGACATTCCAAAGGGGGAGAATTTTTGATTAAGTATAAATCGACAAAAATTGATTCTGACCTGCACATTCAAAAAGTTTATTGTCGATAAAACGGTTTTTATTGGACACTGCCTTAATAAAAAATAGATAAATAGATACACAGACTTGTATATGTTCATATCTAGATAGCGATAAATTAACTTAATAATTGATATTTAAAAGTAGTTTTCCGGATCATCCTCACCCGCCTCTATTGGCTTCTCCCGTAGACTTCTCTAATGGGGAGTCCAGGGAATTCAGCCAAAAGTTCGGTCCGAGCCGTGAGAGGTGCCGTCCAGTTAACAGATGACTCCGCGGCTGAAATGGATCGCGAGATTCCCGCACTACTCAAACAGATGCTCGAGAGCAACCAGGCTGATTCCAGTGATGTTATCTCCGCCTTTTTTACTGTGACTGATGATCTCACCGCGCAATTTCCGGCGACATCAGCCCGCAAGGGAGGGTGGGGCGAGGTGCCGATGATGTGCGCGGTAGAAATTGCCGTACCAGGAAGTTTGCCTAGGGTGGTGCGGGTCATGGTCCACCTGGAGAGCGAGCGCCCTCGTGAGCAGATTCGCCATGTTTATCGGGGTGGGGCACAGGCCCTTCGACCGGATTTACCCTCGTGAGCAGCGGATTTACCTCCGTAGAGGTTGTCGGAGCCGGGCTAATTGGCACCTCGATAGCCCTCAGGGTGGTCAAAAACGGGGGAGCAGTTCGGTTATCGGATAACGATCCTGGGAACCAAAGGATAGCGAATCAGCTGATGGGGAGCTCATTACTACCCAATGAGCGCCCGGCTGAATTGATCATCGCCGCCGTACCTGTTGATGCTCTGCCAGAAGTCATCTGTGGTGCTCTTCAATCTAATCCAGACTCAATAGTTATAGATATTGGTTCTGTTAAGACTAAAGTTATAGATGAGGTATGGACAAAATTAGAGAGAATGTCTCTTCGTCCAGAGTTCTCTCGCTACCTTCCAACCCATCCAATGGCTGGCAGAGAGCTCTCTGGTCCCTCAGGAGCCCGTTCAGATCTTTTCGAGGCCCGAGCATGGGCGATCACACCCCACCACGAGAACGGCGCCGAGAGCGTGGCAAAAGTCGCGGATTTTGTTGCAACTATGGGGGCTTCTGGCTATCTAATGTCGCCGCAGGAGCATGACAATCAAGTAGCGCTCACCTCTCATCTGCCGCAGATACTTGCATCAGCCCTGGCGGGCTCGCTGATCAACTGGAGCGGCACATTGAATCTGGCGGGTCAAGGGTTACGAGATATGACCCGGTTAGCGCATTCAGAACCTTCGGTCTGGGGCCCGATCATTGAGGCGAATGGAGAGGCTCTTGCCCCCTTGCTGGATTTGATCTTTAAGTCGATTAATGAATTAAAAGATAAGAATTATAATCGAGAAACCGTTTTATCGTTCATGGAAGCGGGCAACACTGGGCAGCGGCGAATTCCGGGGAAGCATGGTGGAGTTTCGCGCGATTACGGGGCGTTGAGCGTGGTTATTCCCGACCGCGCTGGTCAGTTAGCAGCGCTCTTTAATCATTGTGCAGATGTAGAAATCAACATCGAGGATCTGCGAATGGAGCACTCGCCAGGGCAAGAGACTGGGCTGATCACGCTCTATGTGCAATCGAGCGATTTATCGACTTTAGAAAACCATTTATCGACTTTAGGATGGCATTGCACGATTGGTTCAAAAAACATTTAACAGGTTTATCGATATAACAATTTAACTCTTTACTTACAGAAGGCGGAGGGAAGCCATGGCGGTTATTGCAATAGACGGTCCAAGTGGCGCCGGGAAATCCAGCGTCTCCCGAGCCCTTGCCGCCACCTTCTCGTGGCAGTACCTGGATACCGGGGCGCTTTATCGAGCGCTCACACTCTTGGCGATTGAGAATGGCATCGAAGAGTTCTCAGAGATTCCCATGCACCTGTCCGGCCCGCCCGGCCCGCCCGCTCATGCGCTGCTATGGATCGGCGACCCACAGGATCCCCAGGTGCTCTTGGGTTCACGGAGCGTGACTGCAGAAATCAGAAGCGAACAAGTCACCTCGCGGGTCAGTGCAGTAGCCGCCAATCCGCAGGTGCGTTCGCACTTACTTGCGGTGCAGCGCGCCATCATTAATTCGGCACCTCGAGGAATTGTTGTCGAAGGGCGCGACATCGGGACGACAGTCTGGCCCGATGCGGAGTTAAAGATATTTCTTACCGCTGATCTTCATGCTCGAGCGGCTCGTCGGAGCGCAGAACTGGCCACAAATACCGATAGTGCACAGGTTCAGCAAGCGTTGGCCGCTCGAGATCAACTCGATTCAACACGGGCCACTTCTCCGCTTCGACAAGTTGATGATCAAGTGATTGTCGATGCAACATATCTCTCACTTGATGAAGTTGTGCGAGAGATTTCTCAATTGGTTCTCTCGCTCAAACTAGACCAGAATTGAACTGGTGAACATGACAACCAGTGATTTTGAATTAGATTCTGAGAAGCCCCAACTCCCCATCGTTGCGGTGATCGGCCGTCCTAACGTTGGCAAATCAACGCTAATCAACAGATTGATCGGACGCCGCGAGGCAATCATCGAAGATCAACCGGGTGTGACTCGTGATCGAATCAAATATGAAGCGCAATGGAATGGTCGCACTTTCATTGTCATGGATACCGGAGGCTGGGAACCGGACCCCGAACCACAATCCATTAACTGGCGAATCTCAGCGGGGGCAGAAGCGGCAATCGCTGAGGCAGATTTACTTTTGCTCATCATCGATATCTCCATCGGGGCTTTGGATGAGGAACGCGCGCTAGTGAATGTCATTCGTAAAAGTGGCAAACCAGTTCTGGTGATTGGCAATAAAGCAGATTCACCAGAGAGCGAATTGGCAATTCATGAATTATGGCAACTGGGCCTTGGCGAGCCGATCCCCGTCTCCGCACTGCATGGTCGAGGAAGTGGTGACCTACTTGATTTAGTGGTCGCTGCTCTGCCTGAATCTCGCACTCCCGAACTTGTCGACCATGTCAGACGGGTAGTACTTCTTGGCCGTCCCAATGTCGGCAAATCCAGTCTGCTCAATTCTTTAGCTGGCAGCACTCGCGCGGTCGTTGATTCGATTGCAGGCACCACCCGCGATCCGATTGATGAGGAGATTGAATTCGGAGGAGCGACCTGGAGATTTATCGACACCGCCGGAATTCGTAAACACGCGCATCAGGCAAGTGGCACCGAGTATTACGCGATGTTGCGAACAGAGTCCGCACTGGAGCGAGGTGAGGTTGCAATCCTGATCATCGATGCGTCCGAACCAATTGCTGAACAAGATTTACGAATCATGAGCAAAATTGTCGAATCGGGACGAGCACTAGTGATCGCGATGAATAAGTGGGATCTTGTTGACGAGGACCGGAGAGTTGCCCTTGATCGTGAGAAAGAGCGGGAACTTAATCAAGTCGAATGGGCTGAGCGGATAAACATTTCTGCTAAGACTGGTTGGCATAAGGATCGATTAGCGCCAGCTCTGAATAAAGCCCTCGAGAGTTGGCAGATGCGTATCCCCACATCAAAACTCAATTCCTTCCTCGCTGGATTGGTTTCTGCGACGCCACCACCAGTGCGCGGCGGTAAACAACCGAAGATTCTTTTTGCAACGCAACCAAGTACCTGCCCACCTCGGTTCGTCATCTTCGCTAGCGGTTTCTTGGAGCCCTCTTATCGCCGGTTCATTGAGCGTAGGTTGCGTGAGGAATTTGGTTTTGTCGGCACCCCAGTAGAGGTCTCGGTTCGCGTTCGAACTTGATGGGATGAGCACGACCAAGATGAATTACACTTGGCGAGCACGACCGGGACGTAGCGCAGCTTGGTAGCGCACCAGGCTGGGGGTCTGGTGGTCGCAGGTTCAAATCCTGTCGTCCCGACATGGCAGATGTGAGCAATTCTCGGGTGGTGACTCTTCCGAACGCGCTCACACTCTTGCGCGCCCTTGGGATTCCACTCTTTCTCTGGGCGCTCTTCCAAGAAGATCTCGATTATTTAGCTATTGCAATTTTGGCGGGTGCGGGTGCGACAGATTATCTAGATGGCAGGTTGGCTCGACTGCTGAATCAGAGCTCCCGATTCGGCGAACTCTTTGATCCGCTGGTGGACCGGCTGTATATCGCTGCAGTGGTGATTGGCTTAACGGTTCGCGAGGTAATTCCACTTTGGCTCCTGCTGGTTCTGGTACTTCGAGACTTGATATTGGCCACCACTCTGCCCGCTCTCTATCGATCCGGAATCGGAGCGCTACCGGTCACATTTTTGGGAAAGGCGGCAACGCTCAATCTGTTGTACGCCTTCCCGCTGTTACTCCTGGCGGACCAGAGCGGAAGGGTTGCTCAGGTGGCAGGGATCTTTGCTCTCGCCTTCGCTGGGTGGGGGGTGCTGCTCTACCTACTTACTGGATGGCAGTATTTCTTCGCCGCTCGCTCGCAGATCAGGAGCAAGCGCAGTAGCGTATCGCCGGGTTGAAGAGGGGGAGAGTTGATGGCTGAAATTCCAGCGCACCTGAAGTACACATCCGAGCATGAGTGGGTCGAATCACTTGGTGGAGATAAGGTCCGAGTGGGGATTACCGATTTTGCGCAGCAGGCATTAGGTGACATCGTCTATGTGCTCACGCCAAAGATTGGTGAGATCGTTCGCGCAGGGGCAGTTTGTGGTGAAGTCGAATCGACAAAGAGTGTGAGTGAAATCTATGCACCACTCGACGGAACGATCTGCGCAATCAATGACGGCGTAGTAGCTAATCCTGAGACGATAAACGCTGCTCCATATGGCGATGGCTGGCTATTTGAGATTTCCTCTGTTTCCCCTGAACATCTGGCCGCCCTGCTCGACCAGGCTGGCTACGCCGCATTTACTCAATCGGCTTAACGGAAGGCGCCCGCGCCTCTTGACCGCAGGACTTGCGCTCCATAAGGTCGCATGTAAAGGTTTACTAGAACCTTACCCCGATCCTTCGGGGTGCAAACGGTAGTCCGGTCGAGTGAGCGAGAGTGGGGTGCGCGGCAATGTCTGATCTCTCAGGTGGCAACTCCACAACCTCAATTTCAATTAAGCGCGATCTGCCCACGCCCGTTCCTGAGCGCACACTCGAAAACCTCTCACCTGCCGATCGTGGCGTCATTAACGAACTTGGTGACGACAGCGCACTGCTTTTAGTGCAGAAGGGGCCGAACGCTGGCGCTCGATATCTGCTCAACAGCGACATCACTACAGTTGGTAGAAATCCAGAGAATGACATCTTTCTTGATGATGTGACCGTCTCGAGAAAGCACGCAGAATTTCGGCGAAATGGTCGCCTTTTCACCGTGAAAGATAACGGAAGTCTGAATGGCACCTATGTCAATGGCGATATCGCTGAATCCACAGAATTGGTTAATGGAGATTCAGTACAGATCGGCAAATACCGGTTGCTGTTCATGACTAACGGAGGAAAGAAATGAGCGTCCCAGCCCGTGCATATCTCAGTATCGGTGAAGTACTCGGAAAGCTCCGGGGCGAATTTCCAGATGTCACGATTTCAAAGATTCGATTCTTAGAATCCGAGGGCTTGATTGAACCACAACGCACTCCTTCGGGTTATCGAAAGTTTTCTCATCACGATGTAGATCGACTTCGATATGTTTTGGGCGCTCAACGCGATCACTATCTTCCGTTAAAGGTAATCAAGGACCACCTCGATGCTTTAGACCGAGGTTTAGAACCGCCGGCGCTCGCTGGATCTCAAGCGCTTGCTCCTCGGGTAGCCACCGTCGATGGCGAAGTGCTCTTTGGTGAGAGTTCGGATCTGAAACTATCTCGTAGCGAACTTCTCGAGAGTTCACAATTGAACGAAGCCCAATTGAACGAACTTGAGAGTTATGGACTCATTCAAAGTAATGGGAAGCATTACGATGGCGATGCGCTAGCAATCGCACGAGCAGTTGCGGAGATTTCGGCTTTCGGTATCGAAGCGCGTCACCTCCGGCCGTTTAAGAGCGCAGCTGAGCGTGAAATCGGACTGATCGAGCAGGTGATCACTCCATTGCTTCGCCAAAAGGGGAGTGAGGCAAAGGCTCGCGCGGAAGAGGTCGAGCGCCAATTGGGAGGATTGACTCTGAAGATTCACGCAGCGCTTGTGCGCAGCGGATTAAAGCGAGGCAAGTAAGCCGATTACAGTATCTCGTAGCCGCACTCCCACTTTCATTTGGGCTGTGGTAATCGAGGTAATCGAGGTAATCGAG